>JANLRE010001057.1:0-1540 GCA_031368205.1 Fimbriiglobus sp.
AGGGCGTTGATGTCGTAGTAGACCAGTTTCCCGTCGCGGTCATCGACCATGTACTCGATCCCGCCCACGTCAATCCCGGCGGCGTGAACGATCTCCTCGCAGGCGTCGATCACGTCATCCGGTGGCGTGAACGCTTCGACTTTCAGCCCGGTTTTCGGCGTGTCGATTGCGCACGCGGAGCGTTGCAATTCAACGCCATCACTACGTTGGCAAATGTCCGCCGGGCACAAGTTGAACGTTTCGCCGGTGGTGTAGACCTTGATCGCGTACAGAAACTTACCACCTAATAGTTCGACACGATTGATGTGACCACCACGAGCGGGAATGTACTCTTGAACCAGTGCCGTATGATCGACGCCGAAGTCGAGCCGATCTTCGGACGCGGCACGGGCAAGGTCTTCCAGGTTATCGAACCGAACGATCCCCGCACCACTGCCGCCGATGTTCGCTTTGACAACCACTGGAAACCGCAACCCCGTTGCCGCTTCCACGGCTTTGCTTGCGTGGTTGATGACACGCGATTCGGGATACGGCAGTTCCAACGATTCCAGCAGGCTCAGTTGCCGCGACTTCGAGGTTTCGATGCTGAATGCGTTCAACCCGTTCACGACTGGCACGCCAATTCGTTCCAGGTGCGCGAGGTAGCCGAGGGTGAAGAACATCCCTTGAATACCGCCGCGCAAGTACGCGGAGGGACTCATGCGGTTAAAGACCAGTGAGAAATTGCAACTCGCTTCCGACGGGTCAAAAAGATGCGCACGCGGGTCCAGTCGCCGGTACGGAATGCCTCGCCGATCGAGTTCCGCGAACAGTGGTCGAAACCAATCGGGGTGTTCGTGGTAAATCGCAAAGGGCTGATGAACGCGCATCGAATATCTCCGGGCTGATAAAACCGTATCTCACGCAGAGCCGCAGAGCCGCAGAGGAACGACTTAAGTCAAGAGTATGAAATTTCGAGTTTTGGATGACTCTGCGTCTTCGCGTCACTGCGTGAGATTCGGTTTGAGTCAGGCAAAAGCCTGCTAGTCGGTCGGGTCAGTGGACTGGACCATGAACGCCAATTGTTCCAATTGAATGGCAAGATCGACGGAGACGACGCGGATGTGCGGTGGGGTGCGAATCAAGACCGGAGCGAAGTTGAGCAACCCCTTCACGCCAGCGGCGATGAGCGAATCCGCAATCGCTTGGGCGGGTTCCGACGGCACCGTCAGCACGCCGAGTTCCGCTTCCAACGCACTAACCCGTTGCGGGATCGCGGCGAGGTGTTCCACCGGCAGTCCTTCCACCTGTTGACCCACTTTGGCGGGGTCGTTGTCGAACAGCCCGACGATGACGAACCCTTGGTCGCGGAACCCCTGATACCGCAACAACGCGCGGGCGAGATTCCCGACGCCGACTAAAACCGCCCGCCAACTGCGGTCAATGCCCAGCGTGCGCCGAATCGCGGTGGCCAATGCCGCGCCATCGTAGCCAACGCCGCGTTGCCCGAGATGGCCGAGACCGCCGAGGTCGCGGCGAACTTGCGCCGCGCTGACACCCA
>JANLRE010001112.1:0-9100 GCA_031368205.1 Fimbriiglobus sp.
TTCAGCTTACAACGATAAGGTGCTGCGTGCAACAAACCTCGCCAGTTCCGCCGGATTCCCGATAGTCACATCCGGAACCGCTTGCCGTACATTCGCGCGGGTCCACAAAATCAAATGGTCACAACGATCTTCCCGAAGATGTTCGGCTTCACAACCAACTGGCAAACAGAATAGAATACGCACACTTTGAGGGTTATGAATGACGATTGGCACTGCGAATCGTGTCGTGTTGGTTCACGACTGGTTGACCGGGATGCGAGGCGGCGAAAAATGCCTCGAACCGGCCTGCTTGCGGTGGCCTGACGCGCCGTTGTTCACTTTGCTGCACCAAGCCGGGTCGGTGTCGGAGTCCATTGAGCGTCTCGAACCGCAAACAAGTGTACTGAACCGGCTGCCCGGTGTGCGGCGCTATTACCGCTACTTACTTCCCGCGATGCCATTTGCGGCCAAGTGGAAAATCCCGGATTGCGATTTGTTGCTCAGCTTCAGCCATTGTGTTGCCAAGGCCGCTGTACCTCCGCCGGGTGTGCCGCATATTAGTTATTGTTTCACGCCGATGCGTTACGCTTGGCACATGCAGGATGCGTACTTTCGACGTGGACAATTGGGGCGGTTGAAAGCCGTTGCCGCGAATGTGCTGCTAGCCCGGATTCGGGAATGGGATCGTCGCACTGCGGATCGTGTCACCCATTTTGTGGCGATCAGCCGCACCATTCAAAATCGCATCCAGGACTGTTATGATCGCCCTAGCACCGTGATTTATCCACCCGTGGACACGGACTTTTACACCCCCGCACCCGTCGAGCGTGAAGATTACTTCCTGGTCGTGTCCGCGCTTGCACCGTACAAGCGGTTCGATCTGGCGGTTCAAGCGTGCAATCAACTCGGCAAGAAACTGATCGTAATCGGGGCCGGGCAAGATACCAAACGCTTGCACCGGCTCGCCGGCCCGACGGTACACTTTCTGGGTTGGCAAACCGACGAGGTCATCCGCGATCATTTGCGGCGGTGTCGGGCGTTGTTGTTCCCCGGTGAAGAAGACTTCGGCATCGTGCCCGTCGAAGCCCAAGCCTGTGGCGCGCCCGTGATCGCTTTCGGTCGTGGCGGAGCCACGGAGACAATCGACGCGCTCGGCGAATCCGCCAATCCCACGGGCGTGTTTTTCCACGAGCAATCGGTCGAAAGCCTGATTGAAGCGATGGGCCAATTTTCGCAGGAAGCCGGCGTGTTCGACCCACGGACGGCCCGGAAAAATGCCCTGGCGTTCCGCAAAGAACGCTACGAAGCCGAACTGTTCGGCCTAATCGAGCGCGTCATGAACGGCGACCGCGAGCAACCCCGCCAAGCTGCTTAACCAATACTGATCACCACGAATCGGACGAATCGGACGAATGAAATCAAGATTGCCAAGTCGAGCTTGAGGCTCGGTTCTACATTCCTGACTTCCTGTGTCAATGCTTTTCAAATTCGTTCGATTCGTGTGATTCGTGGTGATTGATCCGGGTCAGTTTCAGTTCACGATGTTTCGCAGCCGTTCGCCGAGAATCGCCCGGCGACAGGCTTGGGCGCCTTTAGTCCGCATGTCATGCAGCCCTTCTTCCGAATAAAACGCCGCGTGCGGGTTCATGATTACGCGGTCATGGCAAGGGTCGGCGGGGTTGCGCCAAGCGACGAGCAACGGATGGTCTGCGGGTGGCGGTTCGACGGGTAGCACATCAATTCCGGCACCGGCGAGTTGACCAGAGCGGATCGCATCGGGTATTGCCAGCACATCCAGGACATCTCCTCGACTGGTGTTCACCAAGTAAGAACCCCTCGGCATCATGGCGATTTCCTTCGCGCTGATGATGTGGCGTGTTTCCGGGGTGAGGGGGGTATGCAGTGTCACAACGAAACTTTGCTTCAGTAATTCCGGCAAACTTTCCGCCCGCCGAATCCCGAGTGATTTGTCGTAGCCGTCCGGCGTGTGTGGATCGAAGAACACCACATTCATTCCGAGTGACTTGGCCCGTAACGCCACGGCCGTCCCGATTCGCCCCAAGCCGACGATCCCCAAGACACGGCCCCGCAATCGCACAAGCGGGGCGGCTTGGGCGTGGGACCACGGCGTTAGGCCGCGTAGCAACCGGGTGTTGAAGAAGCTGATGCCGCGCGTCAGGGAAAGGATCAATCCGATGGCCGAGTCCGCCACTTCTTCGGTGCCGTAATCCGGGACGTTGGCCACCGGAATTTTGTGATTGCGAGCGCCGACGTGATCGACGTTATCGTACCCCACGCCACAACGGGTGATAAGTTTGCAATGTTTCAGCCGCGAAATGGTCGCTTCGGTCAAGGTGAATGTATGCCACATCAGCATCGCATCGACATCTTCAATTCGCCCGACGAGGTCCGATTCCTTCATCGCGTTGAGGGCAACCACGTCGGCGATATCGCCCAAAACCGCCCGCTCGGGGGCAAGGTCATCGACGATAAAATCGGTCACCACAACACGAAATCGCTGGGTCATGATTTGGCTCGAATGGCGGTGTCATCGGAATCCTTGCGTTGTACCCATCCAACCTGACTCAGGCCAGCATGGACGCGCAGTAACGCACACGCCGAGAATCCGATATGTTACTCCCTACGCCCCGACTGAGGATTTTACCGCATGGCTCGTCGTTCCCGTTCTCGTGAAGTTACGCTCCAGTTGCTGTTCCAAAAGGACCAAAACGACGTGGCAGTGCCACGGCTAGCGATCACAAAATTCGCCAATGACCGATTAAAAGACCCGGAACTGATCAACTTCGCACTCGCCCTATACGACGGAGTGGTGAAACACCAACCGGAGATCGACCAACTCGTCACGGCTACGGCGGAGAAGTGGCGGTTGTCGCGGATCATGCCGGTCGATCGCAACGTCCTTCGACTGGGGACGTTTGAGCTTCTCCATAGCCCCGATGATTCACCGACTGCCGTCGTCATCAACGAAGCCATCGAACTGGCCCGCCGATTCGCCACGGCGGATTCGCCGGGGTTCGTCAACGGCATCCTCGATAAGATTGCGCAGAACCACGCTAAAGCTAAGTTGATCGCAGCAACTCCGACACCTGAGCCGATTGTTGAGCCAGTGCCACCCGCCGAACCCGCTTCACCGCCAATCGAATAACGGTTGCTTCATGCCACGTGGTTCGCCGTTTACTGCGATGTGTCAATCACTCGCCGCACTGGCCCGGCCTGTCGTTGCGGACTTGCACCTCCACACAATGGCCAGCGATGGCGATTACACGCCTTCCCAGGTTGTTGCCTTTGCTCGGCAAGCGAAATTAACTGCTATCGCTATCACGGACCACGACACGATCGCCGGTGTTGCCGCTGCACGCGAGGCCGCGTTGGGCACGGCGTTGACCGTCGTTGCCGGTGTCGAATGTTCGGCGGAACTGGCTGGGCGGGAGTTCCATATTCTGGGGTACTTCGTTCGCCCGGACGATCCCGAATTTCACGCGGCCCTGGCTGATGTGTGTCACCGTCGCCGCGAACGGTTTGAAGCATTCGTGTTCAACTTGAAGGAACAAGGGATCCACTTCACGCCGGGCGTGGTGGAGTCGCTAATCAGCCGGACACCTAGCTTGGGCCGGCGTCACCTTGCGGGGTTGCTGGTGCAATCCGAGAACGCCCGAAGCCGGTACGAGGCGTTCAAGAAGTTTGTCATTCCGATTACGGCCCAAATCGCACCGTCGCATTTGACACCCGCACACGTCGTCATCGGACGGATTCACGCAGCCGGTGGTTTTGCGTCGTTAGCCCATCCGCCACAAGATTGCGACGACGCAACCTTCACAGCGTTACGCGATCTTGGCATGGACGCGGTCGAAGTCGCCTTCCCGGCAGCGACCATCAAGCACTCCAGGAATTTACGCGCAATCGCCAAACGACTCGGCATGATTGTGACGGGTGGTAGCGATTGCCACGGTGGTGATTCGGCATCACGCACGGTCGGTTGTCGAGGGTTGAATCACACCGAATGGCAGGGGCTTCACCAGCACATCCCCATCGCTCCGCTCGCATCCGTGTAAGCCGTTCATCACAGTGGCGCCATTCGTACTCATCACGCCGTTTGGTTCGTACCCAACGCCAAGCCGACCTGAAATCACGTTTCATCCCGCTCTCGCAGAATGGCTTTCTCGTTCCTGTAGCGCACTGTTACACAAACCCGACCACGGATCAGGCTCGGCGTCGGCCTCGGTGCGGGCACACCACGGAAAAAGGAATTGGCCAATATGAAACGGATCTTCGTGGCAATGCTTTTCGCACTGCCAGTCTTCGCGTTTGCGGGGCAACCCGCCCAAGCTCAGGGTTGCGGCGCTTTTTGCTTCAAGTTTCTCGGTCTTCACCAACACGGCCCACTTTACAATTACGGACCGTACTCCGGGTACTACCCGTTCGAGCCATACGGCCCGTGGAACGCCCAACTTCAGTACACCGGACCGTACCCAGGCAACACGGCCTGTGGTTGGAACGGGTGCGGCGGGCGTTGTGGCGTAGCGGGTGGATGTGGCGGCGCCGTAGCAGGATGTGGCAACTCTTTGGGTGGCCGTGGTTGTTCGACATCGAGCAGTGCGGCATGGGGCGGGTATGCGGTCTCGACTTTTAAGAACGTTTTCCACCGCTCGCACCCGTTATGCAACCGGGCCAAGCTATCAACAGGTTGCTCTGCAGCGCCCGCTTCGGGGTGTGCATCGTGTGGTTCGGTATCATCAGTAACGCCAACCCGTGATGGCTACCCTGTGTCGGCTGTCACGGCTCCGACACTTCAATCGGTTTCGGGGCAAATCCCCGCTGACATGCTTTCAGCAAGCTACTCAGGCCGTGAACGCTAGGTTCGCGGATTGAACTTGTTGAAGCGAACAATGTCCACCGCGATCTGGTCAAAATCACCACCGATTCCTCGCAACGTGTGCGGAATCGGTCATGCTTCTGTTGGAAAAGTTCGGCGCTGACTCGCAGGGAGTTGCGCAATGTTTTCAAGGACCGAAACGCCGAGTATACCCATGAAAAAAGTGTTGTTAGCTGCTATTGCGATTCTCGGGACCATTGTGGTTGCCAACGATGTCAGCGCGAACGGTGGCCCGTTCTTTGGCCAATCCTCTGCGGGGCCACGGTTGCCGTTCTTCCGGCAAACCCCAGTCCCCGCCTTTCAAGCCGCACCGTGGTACTTGTACTTCCCGTACAACTCCCACTTCCAAACCCCAGCCCCCATGATGGGCGCCTACTCCGCGCCGCCGATGGGCGGAGCCGGCGTGAACCCGTACTTCCCCGCACCGATGCAAATGCCTAGTCGGTAGTCGCTTGAAGTCTTTCGCTATTCGCCCCGATCGGCAAGCCGAGTTTTCGGAAGCGTTCGGGGCGATTTCGTTCCGATTTGCTACTTCTGTTCATCAAATTGCATCATTGATCAGGTATATTCTTAAAAGGTGTGTGATAGGCGGTATTCATCCGCTCCCTTTTCAAACCTGTGTTTCGAGGTGTTCGCATGGCACGTCAAATCTACGGCGAGTTGGTCCCTCTCGGAGGTGGCGACCCGATCCCCTTGATTAACAAAGTGATGACCGTCGGGCGGCGCGAGTCGTGTGATATTTGCTTGAAGTTTCAAAACATTTCAGGCTTGCACTGCGAATTCACCTTCCATATCGGTTACTGGAACATCAAGGACTTGGGCAGTTCCAACGGCGTTAAAGTGAACGACCATAAACTGATGCCGCAAATGGCCCAGGTGTTGAAGCCGGGCGACATCATCAGCATTGCAAGCTATAAGTACAAACTTGTGTACGAAACCGAAGCGAACTTTGCCGAAATGGGCACGACGGAAGAAAACATCATGGGGCGGTCACTGCTCGAAAAAGCCGGACTTGAAAAGCCGAAAAAACGGGCGGATTAGGAGTTGCAATGGCGGGTGTGTTGAGCGGAAAAGTGGCCCTGGTGACGGGCGCCTCGTCGGGAATCGGACGGGCCACGGCGTTTGCTCTGGCCCAAGCCGGCGCCGATGTTGCCCTCAATTACTTCAGTATGCCCGAAGGCGCCGAGCAAACGGCGGCGGACATTCGGAAACTTGGTCGGCGAGTGCTGCTCTTGCCCGGCGACATTTCGGTCCAAGAAAATGTTGAAGCAATGGTCGCCGACATGGTAACCAAGTTCGGTCACGTCGATGTGTATGTTTCGTCCGCCGTGTACAGCGACCGCGAGCCGTTCACGACGGCGAACATGGCGGGCTTTCGCAGAACGATCGACGTGTCGATGTGGGGCGCGTACTACGGGTTGCGGGCGTGCTGTGCGCAGATGATTAAACAGGGCACTCGTGGGAGTGCGGTCATCGTTAGTTCCCCGCACGCCCAAATCGCGTTCCCGAATTGCATGGCGTACAACATGGCGAAAGCGGCACTGGACCAAATGATGCGGACCGCTGCCGCCGAGCTTTTACCCCACAAAATCCGCGTCAATTCCGTATACCCCGGCTGGACGGATACGCCCGGCGAGCGAAAATTTGCCACCGACGACGAGATTCAAAAAGCCAGCCAAGGTCTCCCGTGGGGCCGACTGGCCACGTCCGAAGAAATCGCGCGCGCAATCCTGTTCCTCGCTGATCCGGGTTCGGATTATATGACCGGCACGATTCTTCACGTTGACGGCGGGCTGTTCCTGCCGTGGTGGTCCAAGCGGGGCGGTGGCGAGTTTTAACGCTATCCGATTCGGCGTTCGATCCACTTCACCACGTCGGCAATGAACGGGTGCGAATCGCCCTCGAATTCCAGCGTGTGTTCGGCGTCGGGGTAATCGATCACCCGGTTGTCACGGCTCGGGAACGACGCCACGAATTGCCGCGTTAGCGAGTTATCAATGATCTGATCGCGTCCCGCAAGCAACGTCAGTGTCGGTCCGGTGACACACTTAGCGGCCCGCTTCAAATAGACATCGAACGCCGCACTGTTGAACAAGAACCGCGCCGTGGCTTCAGGCAGATCGTGGCGATTGGTGGCGATGAAGCGTTGCCACTGCGGTGAACCCGTGAACAGTGCCGGTTCGTTCAACGGAATCGGGAAAAACTTGGTGGGCCGCAACAGCGACGCAACGAGAATGCGGAGCCGTTGCGCAACAGCGGGCGACACCTTCGGCTTCAAGCCGGGGCACAACAGGATCATCCCGTCCACTAGCCCCGGTTTCCGTTTCGCCAACCCAACCGCCAACTTGCCACCCCACGAAATGCCCGCGACAAAAATCGGCAACCACGCCCGTGCTTGGCGCAGATGTTGAATGAACTCCGCCACGTCATCCATTAACCGCCGAAACCCCGGACAATCCCCCCGGTGGGCGGTGTTCAGCCCCGACCCACGCCGGTCCAACACGAACACCTCAAACCCCGCCGCCACCAACTTCGCACACGAATTCCGATACCACCCGCCATGACTGCGAATGCCATGCAACATCACAATGCGTGCCCGTGGTCGCTGTGCAGGGGAGTAGTGTGCATGGTAAAACCGATACCCATCCGAGGTGTGAAACAAACTAACCTGACACAAAGCCCACGGATCATTATCCGTGGGCTTTTGGTTGTTACCCAAGCAACACCTCCCGCCGCTCCGTCATGACCTGCACCCGCACGGGTTCGACCGTCACCCCAAGCCCACACCCCACCAGCGCCGGGGCATGTCCCCCGCGCCCGAATGTGATGTCTTCTTGAGTCAGCCAGTCGAACACCAATCGCCGGTCATACGACCCTTCAACATAACGGATGCCCGCAACACTGGTGGCGAAGTGGCGACCGGCAGCCGAGAGAATCGCGGACTCGCCGACCTGGCAACCAAGTTGGTAGCCGATGTTGTTCTGTTTCGCGTACTGTGCCAACCGCAACGTCGGGATGAACCCGCCGCATTTCGACAGCCGTAGATTGAACAAATCACACCACTGGTTTTCGACCGCCTGAGTCGCATCGAACATCGAGCAGAGCGTTTCGTCGAGCATGATCGGCGTGCGCAATTGCTTGCGGATTCCCGCTAACCCCGCTACCTGTTCGTGGGATACGGGTTGCTCCACACTGGTGATCCCGAACAGTTCCAGCGCGTGAATGCGTTCGACACAATCATCCACGCCCCACGCTTCATTGGCATCGACGCGGAGGTCCATCTTCACCCCGGTCCAGCGACGAATCAGGCGTACCCGTTCGGCGTCATCTTGCCCCGTGATGCCGACTTTGACTTTGAGTTGGCGGAAGCCGAGGAGCCGTTGGGCCACCGCATAAGCCCGCGCCTTCCAACCCTTCGCCGAGAGAATCACGCCGCTGTATTGGACCCGTTGACGCGGTTCATAAAGTTCAGGGGCCAGCATCTTCGTGACGTTCATGAGCGGTTCGCCGAAGGCACGCCCGAACGCATCCAAGACGGCCAACTCGACGGCACACCGGGTCGCGTTGCCTTGGCAATGACGATCATCATCAGGCACTTCGGCGAGCTGGATTCGTTCCGCGAGATGCACGGCTTGCTCAAAGGAATCGCATGGCGAGAATTGCGACGGCAGTTCGGACTGCGTTACCAACTCCATCGCGGAATCAATTGTTTCACCTGTGACGTAATCCCGCGGCACGCCTTCGCCCCACCCGGTGCTGCCGTCGGAAAGCTTGCAGCGCACGACGATGTTGTCCGTGTCCGTGCGTGTTTTGGACGCATGTTTCACGGGGCGTCGGAGGGGAATCCGCAGGTGGTAGGCTTCGAGTTCGACGATGTGCATGGGTGATTATTGTTGAACTTGGGCGGTGCGGTCTTGCTCGGCTTGCTCCAGATCCTTCCACGCATCGCGGACGAACCAGAGACCGAGAACGGTCAACATGAGGGCACTAAAAATCGGCAGCAACCGGAACCAACGCCGATCCGCAAACCGACGCCCGCCCGCCCGGTTCGCCAACACCACGCCGATGCCGAGTGCGACGAGTACGAGGGCGAGTCCGGTGCTAAACGCCAAAAGCATGGGGATCGCGGATCCGAATTGCCCGTTGTTCATAGCGAGAAAAAAGATCAACACCGCGTCGTAACAGGGGATGATGCCCCCGCCAAGCCCTAGCAAGACCACCCGCGTC
>JANLRE010000029.1:0-1209 GCA_031368205.1 Fimbriiglobus sp.
GTGCCGTCAGAAAGCGTTCGCGGATGTTGTCGTCGGGTTCGGCAAAGATCGGGTCGTCCGGGGCGACGTACTTCGGCAAGTACACCAAACAATTGCCGCCGAACTCGGCGCGATCCACGAGGGCCGACATCTCGATGACGGCGGTGAACGGCACCCAGCTTTCGGTGATGTTGGTGACGTAGTAGTTCGCCAACGGCTTCTTCAACAAGACGGAGGCGCAGACGATGCCCTGGTACGTAATCGCGTTCAGCCGTGCGTGTTCGGGCGGGGAGAGTGTCGGAATCAGCTTGGATGCCAACGGCGTGGCCGTGGTCACGATGACGCGGTCGAAGTCTTGCGGTTCGGCGTTGGCGAGTTCGATACGCACGCCATCGCCGTGCGGTTCGATTGATTTCACCTGGGCACCGGTTTGGATTTCGACGCCGGATTCGGTCAGCACTTCAGCGAATCGTTGCAAGATGCGAGCGTACCCGCCGCGAACGTAGCCGAACATTTCCTTCTTCAACCCCGACCGCCGGGCGGCGTACATCCGCGCGATGATGGCCCAGATGAAGGCCGCCGACGCGACCTTGTAACTGTCGCCGAGCTTGGCCCGGAGCAGCGGTAGCCAGATTTTGTCAAACGTGCGTTTCCCGGACCACTTCGTCAGCCACTCGACGACGGAGATGCGTTCGAGCGCCCGCCAATCTTTCACCCGCGAGGCGTGGAAGATTGTCGCCCCGAGACGAAGCTTGCCGAGCAACCCGAGTGGTGGGAATTTCAGGAACTCGATGGAGTTCGACATCGAATAGAGTTGCCCGTCGGTGTAGAAGCCGGTCTTGGTTTCGACGCCGACGAACTGGTCGGACAACCCGATGTCACCGAGTAGTTTTTGGACGTGATGATCGGACAGCAGAATCACGTGGTAATGCTTATCCCATGTGATTCCGCCGAGTTTCCAAGCTGCGGCAAGGCCGCCGAGGTGTGGGGCGGCTTCGAGGAGCGTGACCGCGTGCCCTTGTTGTCGCAGTCGGTGCGCAAGGGACAGCCCGAGGAAGCCACCGCCGACGACGGCCCAGTGTTTGGCAGAATTCATGGTGCGGTTCAACCCTTCTTGGGAAGGGCGTGCATGGTTGTGGCCGACAGACGCGGGAGGTCCAACTCCGCCACGCGACCGGCGGCGAACTCGTACAGTCGTCCGCAGTCGTGGCACTTCAACTTCTGGTAGCC
>JANLRE010000057.1:0-4066 GCA_031368205.1 Fimbriiglobus sp.
GCACGCGGAGTAGATCGTGATGCCGCGCTGTTGCTCTTCGGGGTCGTAGTCCGTCTCGGTCGTGCCTTCATCAACGCCACCGAGCTTGTGCTTGGCACCCGCGTAGTACAGCAAATGCTCCGAAGTCGTCGTCTTCCCCGCGTCAATGTGCGCGATGACGCCGAGATTGCGAACCAGCGTAATGTCGAAGCCGGAAGACTTAGCCATACTTCACCAATAAGTCCGATGATGCTCTCTACAAAGAATTTCACCACGAATAAAACGAATGGGACGAATAAGACAAAGCATTTTTTGTCGTCGTCGCACGAACAAGTCTATCGTATTCCACGACAAGCAATCCGTTCTTCACGTTCAAGATTTCATTCGTGTTATTCGTGTTATTCGTGGTTCCATTTTTGTCCCGTCGTCAAGCGTAGACCGGAAATGCCGAGTGGCCAGGGATCGGGTACCGCACGGTACGCGACCACTGGCCACTGTCTGTTGTTCGCCGATTATCACCACGCGAAGTGGCTGAACGCCTTGTTGGCTTCGGCCATCTTGATCGTTTGTTCGCGCTTGGACATCGCTTCGCCTTCGCGGCGGTACGCGGCCATCAGTTCGTCCGACAGGATCAGGTACATTTGCCGGCCCGTCTTGGAGCGGATCGCGGCGATTAGCCAGCGGATCGACAGCGATTGCTGGCGCTGCGGGCGAACCTGCATCGGCACCTGGTAGTTGGCACCCCCGACGCGGCGGGAGCGGACTTCGAGGGATGGCTTGACGTTCTCGATCGCTTGCTTGAAGACTTCGATCGGTTCCACGTCCGGCATCCGTTTTTTGATCTGGTCGAGCGCGTCGTAGAACACGCGAGTGGCGACCGACTTCTTGCCGTCGAGCATCAGGCAGTTGATGAACTTGCTTGCGAGAAGCGAGTTGTAACGCACGTCCGGGACGAGCGTGTCTTGGCTGGCGGTCCGTTTTTTGGTACCCATCGATCAATTCCGAGTTTCGTGGTGTGGTTTGAGTTACTCACACAGCCGTTGACACGCAACGACTGGTGTTGTCTGAAGTTTGGTGGGACGAGCCTTGTGGCTGTCCCGGTTTCACGGTGGATGACAGAAATGCCTGTCCCATTAAATCCAAACCGAGGCAGGACTCACCGACTACTTGCCTTCCTTCTTCGACCCGTACTTCGACCGGGCTTGCTTACGGTCGCTCACGCCTTGGCAGTCAAGGACGCCGCGAACGATGTGGTAGCGAACGCCGGGCAAGTCGCGGACCTTGCCGCCGCGAACCAGCACGATCGAGTGCTCTTGCAAGTTGTGGCCTTCGCCGCCGATGTACGCGGTCACTTCGATGCCGCTGGACAAGCGAACCCGTGCGACTTTTCGCAGTGCGGAGTTCGGCTTCTTCGGGGTCATCGTCTTCACGACGGTACACACGCCGCGCTTTTGCGGGCAACCTTGCATCGCCGGGTGTTTCGGCTTCGACTTTTGCGGAATCCGCGGGGTCTTCACAAGCTGGTTAATCGTCGGCATTCGTCGCCTCTGGATCAATCGGCGCGGGTCCAACCCCGACAACCGCTACACTTAGACGGCCAAAACACACCGTTGTCTCAAACAGACGTGATACGGTTTATCCCAAAGGGAAAGCCTATTCAAGCAAAAACCCCACCGAACTTCTAGGGGGCTTTGAAAAAAAACTTCAGAAGGGCCGTTAATTGAACTACTAGAGAGTCGAGTGGAAGCATCAATTTTGTGCTGTTTGTTAGTTACTCATCCACTGCCCGCCCAGTTCTTATTCAGACCCATCTCCAGGCATTGCAGTTTCGATTGCCAACGACCTTCCATTGTCAATATGTCGTCAGGAGTCGCTGACGTACCCGCAACTTCCAGAATTGAAATCTGATAGTCACTCGGATCACGGCTTTTCAAACCCAAATTACCACCATGTCCTGTCTGGACATAGTTTTGCCACCGACCCCAAAAGCCTTCTTCGCCGGTTGCGGAACCAACGTAAAGTTCTTTCGTTCGCGGACAAGTGAGCAGGTACACTCCTCCTGAGGATCGGAGTGCAGTTTCCCAGCTTTTAGGCATCTTATCGAGTCTGGACAGCGGTTGAATGAAGTTTAGGAACCCAGGAAATGACTCCTCCCTAAACGCCGCCCGCAGTTCCGTGATGAGCTTGTCATTTCGTTCGGCATATTGAATCCATGCAAGAGCACCCGCACCCCAATCAATGAACAACTTGCCGATCAGATCACTTATGACACTGTCGAGAGTTAGGTCGTAGCCGTCGCAACTGCCGGCCTTTTCAATGCCACCTTCAATGTGCGGTTGATCTGTGTCCTTTTCCCAAAGTCCGCGATAACTCGCTTTGTAGATTCCACCAAACATCGTCTCGTCGTTGAGGTTCACAATAAACACAGCCCAATACGGAGCGGATAACTTCTTTCGGTTATCAATGCCCTGGCTCGACTGGTACAAATCAAATTGTGGTCGATTGTCCCGCCAGAGTTCGTAGGGGCTGCGGCCCTTTGACGCTCGCCTATCTTTGTGGCGTAGCAGACGAACATCACTCAGCGGCAGTCCCGCTTCTTGGAAAATCGTGTTTAACATGATCGGCATGACACTATCCCTGTGCAAAAGTTTATCCTAATTGCTTTTCACGCACTTCGACCCGGTGACTGATTCCCGACCGCCGCACCGAAGGCGGCGAGCAGTAGCCCAACATTATCAACATACAGTCGGGTGCTGTGGAGGGTGACGCGGTGATCGACCAACTGAAGGAATTGCCAAACCTCGCCCGTCGTCACGCAACCGTAGATTGTGTCGATGCTTTGCCCGGCGCGTTCGTTGTACACTTGGGCCGCGACCATCTGCGCGATGCACTGGCCCAGCCCGCCGTCGATGTGGACCGTTTGTGGACAAGTTGCTCCGTTTTCAGGCCGACGGCCTGGGAGCACTCAGCCTGTCATTTACACACAAGTCCGCAACATGCTAGTACAGAAGATGTTACGGCAACAATGTACGGACGATAAAAATCCTCGCGTCCTCTCGGAAAACCTTCGTTTTCCAGTGTTTTCAGAAGGGCCAATTTTGCCTCCTCCGAGTTGTGTGTAAATGACAGTGTTGACATCCTTATCTCCTTCGTTGTGATCGGCGCCGATCGGCGTCTCCACGGCTTCACAGCCAGTGGGCGTAGTCGGGTGGTCTACCGGCTGACACCAACCGGCCAGGCGCGGTTGGCAACGTCTTCATCGCGGTGGGCAACAGTGGTTGCGGCGGTCACCGAAGCACTCCGGGGGGGCACGATGCAACACCAGAACTGGGCTGAGCGATTGGAACACGAGTTGGTCAGGCGGGGAGTACCTGCCAGATCGCGCCGTCGGCTGTTAGCGGAACTGCGTGACCACGCCGACGACTTAACCGACAAGGAGGGCCTGACGATGACGGACGAGATGTTGAACCAGCGCCTCGGGAACCCCGTCGAATTGGCAACGCAAGCCGCCGAACAAGCACGCCGCGCGACCTGGGTAGGACGGCACCCGGTGATGGTTTTCGCGCTGCTGCCGATCCCGATTTCGTTGGCTGTGATGATCGGCGTGGAGGTCATCGTCGGGGTGTCGTTCGAGGTGATCGCGGTTTCAGTGTCGGGCGGATCGGACCACGTGTCCCGCTCCACAGTCGTCACGTTCGCGTATACGATGATGTGGGCCGTGCGGTACGTGCCGTTCGTTCTGCTAGCGGCGCTGTTCACCCGCCTGTACACGCGGTACCACGTGAGCCGTTGGTGGTTCGGCGTGGCAGCGGTCCAAATTTTGGCCCTGGCCGGTTCGCTGATTTCACAAATCCACTCCAGCGAAACCCCAGGGCAATCGCAACACATTCTCGGGCTAGCACTGATGCCGTTGCCAATGGGCGACGGTTGGGGGCTGCCGTTCCTCACAATGGTCGGTTGGATCCAACTGACCCAGATCCTCGTGCCCGTCGCGGTCGGCGGGTTCATGCTGTGGGCCACTCGCCGACGGGACGCGGTCTGGCCGTGTGCTAAATCATGGTAAGTCGTGGGGGCCGGGGGGCCCCCG
>JANLRE010000062.1:0-1136 GCA_031368205.1 Fimbriiglobus sp.
CGATCACGGAGTTTGCGTACGAGGTCTTCCGTTTGAGACCGGTTCACGCGGCGCTGCATGCGCCGGAGCATCGTGGCGTTGATGTGCTGGAGCGGCATGTCGAGGTACGGAATGATTTTCTCGGACTCCGCGAGAACCTGAATCACTTCGTCGCCGAAGTGTTCCGGGTAGGCGTACAGCACCCGAATCCACTGCAACCCGTCCACTTTGTTTAACTCGGTCAACAGTTCGGCCAGCCGCGTTTTGCCGTAGAGGTCCATGCCGTAATACGTGGTGTCTTGGGCCACGATGATGAGTTCCCGCACGCCGTCGGCGACCAGTTCGCGGGTCTCCTTCAGGATTTCTTCGATCGGCTTCGTGACGTGCTTGCCGCGCATTTGCGGGATCGCGCAATAGGTGCAAAGCCGGTCGCACCCTTCGCTGATTTTCAGGTACGCGAAGTGGCGCGGGGTGATCCGCAACCGCGACGTGTCTTCGAGTGCCCGCACCGGGGCCGGGCGGAACACGGAGCGTTGCTCCTGGGTTTGTGAAATCGCCCGATCGACCGCAGCGGCAATTTCTTCCCGCCCAAACACGCCGACGATTTGATCGACTTCCGGCACTTCTTCCAGTAACAAATCCCGGTTCCTCTCCGCCAAACATCCCGCTACCACAACCGCACCAACCCGCCCCGCTTTTTTGAGCGCGAGCATCTCCCGGATGACGCCCAACGATTCGATGCGAGCCGGTTCAATGAACCCACAGGTGTTCACGACCACGACATCCGCCCCGTCCGCATCCGCCCGCAGCGCGTACCCGTCCTGCGCGAGCTTCCCCAACATGCGTTCACTGTCAACGAGGTTCTTGGGGCAGCCGAGGCTGATAAACGCAAACGACTTCCCCGCCGCCGGCAAATCCGGCGCCGGTCGGGACGACAACAACGGCAACTGCTTCATAGTAAGTCAATGATAGGTCGAAGGGCGCCGTGCGGGAAGGGTCAATCCGTTGACCCGAGCCTCTATCTATCGGGGCCGACCTACCGGCACACGTGGCGCCGCACGAGGACGAAGACGGAGAGCGAGAAGAGTAAGAACAGAGCCGGTTCGGGGACCGGGGTAGCGATGCCGGACCCGTAGCCGCCGCCGCCGCCGCCGAAA
>JANLRE010000071.1:0-4176 GCA_031368205.1 Fimbriiglobus sp.
CCTCTTCACTCCCTAAACCTCGTCGGCCTGGTTGTCTCAAATTTGTCAAGGTCGGGAGAAGGATGGGTATGGCAACCGCCGTCCAGCCGAATAAGCCAGTCACGACATCGAATCCTCGCACGAAGTTGGTTCTTGCCAGCATCGCCGGCGCAGCGTTTCTACTGATTGGCATTGGTGTCGCGGCCTACGCGATTCCGTTAGTCTGGGCACAATCCGTTAGCCCGGTTTTGGCCCCACTCGGCTCGTTAGTCGATGCGGCGCTCAAAATTGTGGCGCAACTCACAGCCATTGCTGTCTTCGTATGGGTCGGGTCATTGCTCGCCGGTGCGAGTCCACCCCCAGGAATTCGCGGCGGGATTTTCCTGGTCATCTCGGCTGCCATTGCGATATTTTTCATCGTCCGTGCGGTGGGATTGAAGCTCGAAGACTCCTCGCTGGGTCTGCCGATCACGCTGGTCGCTCTGGGTGCGTTGTTGGGTTTGACGTACCGAGGTTTGACATCGGATCGTGGCGAAGCGATCATGCACACGCTCGAAAACGAAGGGCTATTAAGCCTGTTCGTCTACAAACGAACGCAAGGTTTGAAAGCACGGCGGTACACGCTCATCGGCCTGCTGATAATCGGCTGGTCGGGTGTTTATTCGCTGATTTCGCACCAAATGCTGGACGGGAACTGGGATCTTCCGATTCCGTTCACCAACGGCTTTACGTTGACGCTCCTGACCGATCTGGGGTACTCGGTGCCGCTGTTGTTGGGAATCGCCACCTTCTGGATCGCGTGGCGTGCCGTCAACGCCCCTAGCTTCGCCGATTTCTTGATCGCCACCGAAGCCGAGATGAATAAGGTGTCGTGGTCCACCCGCAAACGGCTCGTCCAAGACACCATCGTCGTGTTGATTACTGTGTTGCTACTGACCGTGTTTTTGTTCACGGTGGATTTGTTTTGGAGTTGGCTACTCAGCCGGCCGTTTATCGGCGTGCTACCGCCAAAGTCGCAAACGACGGGTGCGGTGGTTGACTCGGTCCAAGGCAAGAAAGTCGATTGGTAACCTGTTCGCCCCCTGTTCCTCTCGGGTGAGCCATGACTAAAGATCACACAACTATGAACGCGGCTGAACCCCATGCAACCGCCGTTGAAGGCGAAGTTGAATCGGTCGCCCACGCCGCTGCCGATGCTGCGAATGAAACGCTCGTGGACATTCCGGAGATAACACTTCCGGTCATTGCCCTTGATGCCGAGCCAGTTGTTCCGCCCAGCAACAAGAAGTGGTACATCGTTAAAGTGACCAGTGGTCGGGAAGAGTCGATCAAAGCGTCCATCGAGCGCCGGGTCAAAATCGAAGGACTCGAAGAGTTCTTCGGCCAAGTTTTCATCCCGGTCGAACGGGTCATTGAAGTCAAAAAGGTCAAGGAAACGAAGAACGGCGAGAAGGTGACCAAGGAAAAGCGCGTGACCAAGGAAAAGAAAAAGTTCCCCGGTTACGTCATGGCCGAAGTCGAGTTCAACGACCAAATTCTCTACCTGTTCCGTGAAACCTCGGGGGTCGGTGATTTCGTCGGCTCCGCACCGGGTCGCGCGCCGTCGCCGATGGCCGACATCGACATCCAACGGATGCTCGGTGACGCCGGCGGTCCCGCAGACGCCAAGGACGAAGCGGGCAAGAAAACGGGTCGCAAGCCAGGGAAGACAGTCGTGAAACTCGACTTTGAAAAGGGCGACAAAGTCCGAATCCGCGACGGGGCCTTCGCCAGCATGGAAGGCGAAGTCACCGAAATCAGCACGCCGAAAGATACTTCCGAAACGCCGAAGGTCAGCGTGGTTGTCACGATCTTCGGACGCCCCGTGCCGATGGAGTTTGAATACTGGCAGGTTGACAAGAATTAACAAGGTTTTGGCGAACCGGCAGCTAACGCAGCCGGTTCGCCGGGAAAGTAAAATCGACTGCCGCATTCGAAATTGCCTTGACATCTACGCGAATTCGCTACAATCACAACTTCACCCCTTTCCATTTTTGGAGAGGGGCTTCTTTTTTAATCGAACGACCTTGGTCCGGCGTGCGCGGCAGGGCGTTGTTTAGGTGAGACATGGCCAAGACGGTAACCGCTTACGTCAAGTTGCAATGCCCCGGCGGACTGGCAACACCCGCGCCACCCGTGGGTCCGGCGTTGGGTTCACACGGCGTGAACATCGGCCAATTCGTGAAGCAATTCAACGAAAAGACCGCCGCCCCGGAGACCAAAGGGATGATGCTCCCGATCGTCATCACGGTTTATTCGGACCGCAGTTTCGAGTTCAAAATCAAGTCGCCGCCCGCGGCGGTTTTGTTGAAGCTCGCCGCGAAGATCCCGCACACGAAGAAAGCGGGCGGGGACGTGATTCCTGCGGACTCGAAGAAGGGCGGCAAGTACAAAGGCTTCTCCGTGACGAAGGCCCAAGTGGAAGACATTGCCAAAAAGAAACTCGCCGACTTGAACGCCCGTGACGTGGAACATGCCACGCGAATTATCGCAGGTACAGCCAGAAGTATGGGCCTCACTGTGACGGAGTGATGACGCGAAAATCACGCTCAACCGTTGCCAGTCCAGCAAAATCGTCCTATTTATAATTTTTCTCCTTCACCACTCGGCGCTGCCCAGTGGGAGGGGTTGCGTTCTTCCTGCACTCGTGTGCAACCAGAATGCCCCCGCTAACCGGAGTTTTGTGAATCATGGCGAATGACAAAGCAGCGGCTCCCGAAGCCGCCACCCCACCTGCCACTCCTGCGGCAGCTTCAGCACCGAAGGCTGCGGGCAAAGATCAACAAGATCAAGCTCCGAAAAAGAAAAAACGCGCTGGCAAATCGCCCCGCAAGGGTAAGAAGCTTCGCAACCACCTGAAGAACATCGACCAAAAGGTCCGCGCGTTGGCGGCACTGCCGATCAAGCAAGCGGTCACGATGTTGAAGGGGTTTAAGAAAGCGAAGTTCGACGAAACCGTCGAAGTTCACATCAACCTCGGTATCGACTCCACTCAATCGGACCAAATGGTCCGGGGCAGCGTGGCATTGCCGAACGGGATTGGAAAGTCAGTCCGGGTTGCGGTGTTCTGCCAAGGCGACAACGTCGCCAAGGCCAAGGCCGCTGGTGCCGACCACGTCGGTGGTTCGGATTTGGTCGAAAAGGTCCAAAAAGAAGGCTTTCTCGATTTCGATGTGGCGATTGCCACGCAAGACATGATGGGTCAAGTCTCCCGTCTCGGGAAAGTGCTCGGGCCACGCGGCCTGATGCCAACCCCGAAAGCCGGTACTGTGGTTTCGGCTGGCGGAGACATCGCCGCTGCGGTGAAGGAATTCAAGGCGGGTAAAGTCGAATACCGCTCCGATAAGACGGGCCAGATTCACGCGGGCGTCGGCAAGATGAGCTTTGACGAACAAAAACTCGTTGAGAATATCATCACCTTCGTAGAAACCGTGCGGGCGGCTAAGCCGTCGGGCGTCAAAGGCAACTACATCAACGGCGTCGTGTTGTCGGCCACAATGTGCCCCGGTATCCGGATGGCGACCTAACACATCTAACTGCGGACACCGCACGGGTGAGACATGAGCAAGAAAATTAAAGCCCTCGAACTCGATACGCTTCGTAAGGCTTTCGGCAGCGCGAAAGATTACATCGTCATTGAGCCAATCAAAGTGGACGCCGCCACGGACTTCCAGTTCCGCAAGACGTTGCGGGCGAAAAAGATCCGCGTCCAGATGGTGAAGAACTCCTACGCCAAGAAAATCTTCACCGAAAACGGCATCAACACCGGCGACGTGTGGAGTAGCACGACCCTGTTGTGTTGGGGCGGCGCCAACATCAAGGAACTCAGCAACTCCGTTGATACGGCGATCAAGGACGCGAAGAAAGACGCCAAGGCACCAGACAAGTTCAAGGTGAAAACCGCCGTCGCGGACGGCAACCCGGTGTCACTCGCTGACGCCAAAAAGATGCCGACCCGCGAAGAGGCCGTCGCCGAAGTTCTTGGGACGATCCTCGGGCCGGGGGCGAACCTAGTCGCCGCCATCATGGGTCCGGTGAACGAACTGGCCGGCTTGGTCCACACGATCGAAGCTGCTGCTGAAAAAGCGGCAGCGGCGGCTGAAAAGGCTGCTCCTGCCGAAGTCACCGAAGCGGCACCGGCTGCTAGCTAACACGACC
>JANLRE010000093.1:0-12017 GCA_031368205.1 Fimbriiglobus sp.
CCACGAACCACACTAGAAACGGCAACCCGACCGCCCAGCGTTGGCCGGCGAGCAACGCCATCGCCAACAACGTCTCCGGAAGGTGAACGTAATCGACGGCCCGTTGCAGGACCAACGCTTGTCCCATCCACGCCAAGTAGAAGATGGCAAACAGCACGCGGGCGGTTGTAGCGGGTGCCCTTCGATCCACGATGTGCCAGCACGCCAACGGGATGGCAATCCCGTGCAACAAACTCCACGGCGGAAAGTACAGCACCGTGAACAAGTACCGATCCGGCAACTCTGCTAGCGTCTCCTTGGTGTACTCCGGGTTCCAGTTGGTGAACACGTCCCAAAACGCAGGCCACGCCCCGGTCCCGATGATCCACGCCACACCCGCCCCGCCGACGGCAAGTCCACCCGTCAGCAAACCCAATAGATCGCTAAATGGGAAGCGTCCGCCACGCCGTTGAATCACCACGCTTCCAAGCCACACCGCGAATGCTGGCACGATGACATGGGGCTTGATCCAGACCGCGCTGCCCCAGAGCAAGCCTTCGGCCACCGCCCAGCCGAACCGTGTATCTGTGGAACGCTCCGGGTGACAGACCTGTGTCATGCGCAGATACGCGGCGACAACTGTGGGGAGTAGCATCCACGGGTCGCGTTGGATGTGGGAGAACTCCGAAGTGAACGGGTAGAACAACGCAACCGCTGCCACGAACCACGCCATCGACGCCGTCGATCCGCCCAGTTTCCGGACCCACTTCGCTAGACCGAAAACCGCTGCCGTAATCACGCACAAATCGACCGCCCGCAACGCCTCCGTGCTCCAACCGAACACGGTGCGGACACCGACCAGCAACCAGACGAACCCCGGCAAGTTCGTGTCGAACACGTCGCGGTAATGCACCCCGCCCCGCAGAATGTTCCGTGCGGCGAGATCGTACAGCGTCACGTCGCACCACGGCGGCATCCGCAAAAACAACGGCACGCCGATGACCAGTGTCACCACGGTGACAATCGTTGGGACCACGACAGATCGCCACGGCCGCCAACGGGCCCAATCGCCAGACTTGCGAGAAACATCCATGCTGTTGAAGATAGGAATTCGACGGGCGAAGTTTTGGCACCCGACGCGGCCGCGCGGCAAAATCAAA
Organism: Fimbriiglobus sp.; assembly: GCA_031368205.1. Classification (GTDB taxonomy): domain Bacteria; phylum Planctomycetota; class Planctomycetia; order Gemmatales; family Gemmataceae; genus Fimbriiglobus. The sequence continues at coordinate 1,140 of JANLRE010000093.1, forward strand.
ATAGTCGTTGCAATCGGCATTTGCTTCCCCTATGATTCAGCCGTGAGGTTGGAACCTCATGAGCCTTTGCAGAAGACGGATGGATTCGCTCGCCCCTTTCGCTTAATCCGTTCGCCTTTCTGTTGCATGCCCGTTGGCGTTTTGACAATTGTTGAGCTAGTATCCCAATGTCGGTCCTGGATTGTTCGGAAGGAGCGTTGCTATGGCGACAGCAGTTCTCAGTGCCCCACGAGTGCTTGATGATTTGTTAATCAGTAGTCCCATGCCGGAGTTGCGTCGGCTGATGGTCACGTTCGACGACGATGAAGTCGTCATCACTGGCCGCGTCTCGACGTACTACTTGAAACAACTCGCCCAAGAATCGCTGCGGTGTGCGGTCGGGCACCGCAAGCTCATCAACCGTGTGACCGTCACGGCCAATTAACTCATCCTGGTGCCTTGGCATACGTTCGGTGTTGACACACGTACCGGAAGCCAAGGCGCTCGTAAAGCGGAATGCTCAACGGCCCGGACCGCAATAATGCGGTCGTGCAACCTTTCAGCCTTGCATCGTTCAACGCCTGATGAATCAACGCCGCACCGTATCCCTTCCCCCGATGAGCTTCGAGTGTCGCCGTACCCGAAATCACGGCAGTTGTCCCCGCGACGTTGTACCCGACAGCCGCAACGTCTTCGCCTGCCACCGTCCCGATGAACATCGCAATTTCGGGGTCTTGCACGAATGATAACGACGGCACAAACAGTTCCGCCATTTCCGGCGGCGCGCCGAACGCTTTCATCGTGATGGTGAGGTAAGCATCTCGATCAACTTCTGACTCGGCTTTCCGAATCGCCAACCCTTCCACCGATGGCGTCTTCGGGGTCCACGATTCCAACACAAACGCCGGTTCGTCCTCCGCGATCGTCCAGCCTTGTTGCTTCAACTCCGCCTCCATCGGGTGGCCGGCATCCCCTTCGACGAGGATGCCCCAACTGTCTTTGGCGTCCGCAAAGAACTCCGTGGCGACCGGCAACAATTCCGCAAACGACGGACCAGCCCCTAGGCACGCGGCGAAGTTGAACCCCGGACCGGGGAGTTCGCTGCCGGTCATGGCTACGCCGTTCCAAACGCGGAACCGCCCGCGCTTGTAATGTTTCAACAGCGGCGATTCGCTGAGGGACAGCGAGTCGTGGGCGATTTGTTTCAGTTGGTGCGCGGTCATCATTCGGGTTCTTCCCATACGCTGGTGTAGGCCGAGATTGATTCAAAGTAGTCGAACATCCGCTTGTAAAAATCGTGCGAGGCGAGCGTGGCGCTGTCGCCGATCACGATGAGCTTGCGGCGGGCGCGGGTCAGGGCGACGTTGGTACGGCGGACATCAGACAGGAAGCCGATTTCCCCTTCGACGTTCGACCGCACCAGGCTCATCACGACCGCTTCTTTTTCCCGCCCTTGGAAGCCATCGACACTGTCCACTTCCACGCCAGTGCCACGCAGTTTATCCCGCAACAACCGCGACTGCCCGCTGTACGGCGTGATAACTGCGATGTCCGCAGGAGCGACACCGGCGGCCAAGAGTTGGTTCACATACTTGACCGCGAGTTGGGCTTCTTGCGGGTTGCGACGGCTGCTGGTGTCTTCTTCCGGTTCCTCCTCGTAACTCGCACCGGCGGTGTCGATAAACTTCACCGGCGTCTCCGTCAGTTCTTCGGCGCGAACCCCAGGCAGATCACAAAGGCGGTGGCCAATCACGCTGGCATCCGCGACCAGTTCCCCGCCGTAAAACTCGTTCGACGAGAACGTCATAATCTCCGCGTGCATCCGGTATTGCACGGTCAACAACCGCGAAACACTTGGCCCCAACGTGGCCATGACCCGTTCCATCAAGCTGACCGCCAACCCCGCGTCGGCGGCTTCGTGGGAAAGTACCGTCGGCGGCAACTGGCACGGGTCACCGGCGAGAACCACACGGTCCGCGCGAAGGATCGGCACCCAGCACGCCGGTTCGGTGCTTTGACACGCTTCGTCAATCACCAACAAATCGAACCGCCGTTGGCCGATCATGTCACTGTCAATTCCCGTCAGCGTGCCGCACACAATGTTCGCGGCGTTCAGAATCCGCTCGACGGCCAGTTGCTCCGTGCGCCGTGCAATCGCCAACAGTTCGCGGGCCTCGGCGCGCAGGGCTTGCTTCTCGCCGGGCATCGGCTTGGCCTTGGTCCACTTGTCCGCCTTTCGCAACAAGCCGTTCGCCTCGCGGGCAAATTTACGGGCTTGTCGCGCATCCGGGTGGGCTTCGACCAACACGTCCAGTGCCCTGTTCCGCAAGTGCGGGGCAACACGGGCGGGGTGGCCAAGTCGCACGGGTTCTTCCCCGGCGTTCAAGAGTTTTTCGAGCATGTTATCCACAGCAGCATTACTCGGAGCGCACGCCAGGACTTTCTCGCCCCGCGCCACGGCTTGGCGAATCAGTTCGACGACCGTGGTGGTTTTGCCGGTACCGGGCGGACCGTGGATGACGGCGACATCGGGGGAATTGAGGGCAAATTCGACGGCAGCTTGCTGGGGCGGATTCAGAAGTGGGAGCAAAGCCCACGAACGATCGTTCGTAGGCCTGTGGGGTGGGGTGGGAGGTTTTTCGCCCAATAGCACTTTGCGCAACTCGGCAAGCCGGTCGCCTTCGGCGGCGGCGGTGCGGTTGAGGGCGGCGATTTGGCGTTGGCGTCCGGCTTCATCCGGGGACAGGTCGAGCCGCCACGTGGCGTCGTCGGGCCACTCGGTTTCGGACGGGTCGAAGGCGACAGAGATGGTGCGTTCGGAGCGATCACTGACCACGCCGCGAAAACTCGCCGGGCGAGTTTTCCCGCTTTGCATCAGCACCACCGGCGCGCCGGGCTGGAGGCGGTTCGGCGGCAGTGGTTCCGGTCGTTGACCACGAGTGAAAATCAAAATCATCCGACCGCCGAGGCCGATGTCGTCGTCACGGATGACGAGGTTCCGCAGGCTGGTGCCGTCCTCCGCCGTACCGTTTTGGGCGCGGAGCTTCATCTGCTGCCGTTCGGCGTCGGCTTCGAGTTGCAACAATCGCGTGAGGTGATCGAAGTGGTTCGGGCCGGATTCGCGGGCCAACTTCGTAGTCAGCCGGACGCGGATCGGGTAATCGCGGAACGTCGCCCCGTCTAGGGCCGTAACCAGTTTTGACGCCGCGTTATCGGGCACGTCCACGATGGCGGTGTTGCCGAGGAACGCGATCGTGCCGATACGTTTGCCGTCAATTTTGCCGTGGGTCGCCACGAACCGCAGTACCTCACCCGGCGTGGCGTTGCGCGGCAATCGGTCGATGTTTAGGGTTGCCATGAGAGTGGATCACGTTCGCGTTGGCTGGCGGTGACGGTGGTTGCGGGGAACGCGGCGGCGAGTTGTACTGCGAGGTCTTCGACGCCGGGACGCTCGGTGGCGTAATGTCCGGGCAGGATCACGGCGACGTTCTCGGCGGTAGCAGTTAAGCAGTCGTGGAAGCGGATCTCGCCGGTCAGGAACACGTCGGCTTTGGCAGCAATCGCGTCCGGCAAAAACTCCCCCGCCGCCCCGCACGCAATTGCCACCCGTTGAACGAGCTTGCCCGGATCGCCGACCAATTGAACGCAGTTGGCGTTCAGTTGGGCTTTCGTCAACTTGGCCAATTCGCCCAAGGGCAGTGGTGCTGCGAGTTGCCCGATGCGGCCTTCGCCGTCCGCAGTTCTGGGGCGAAGCGTGTACACGTCGAACGCCGGTTCTTCGTAGCTGTGCGATTGCCGCATCGCGGCAATCACGGCTTCGACTTTGCGTTCCGGCACGACCACTTCGAGACGCCATTCACTGACTTCTTCCCGCCGCCCTTTCACGCCAACGGTCGGGTTGGTCGTGTCTGTGCCGAAGAACGTGCCGGTGCCGGGGATACGGAAGCTGCACTGCTCGTACTGGCCAATGTTCCCGGCACACGCTGCAAACATCGCATCCGACACCGTTGCTAAATCCGCTTCCGGCACGAACACCACGAGCTTGCATTCCGGCTTGCCCGTGGCTTTGCGTAGCGGTTGGATGTTGGTCAGTCCGAGTCGGCGCGCCAACCCGTCGTTGATTCCACCGGGGCAATTGTCGAACGACGTGTGCGGGGAGTAGACCGCAATGCCGTGGCGAAGCAGTGGCAGTAACACGCGGCCATCGGGCGTGTGCGGGGTCAGCTTTTTCACGCCCCGAAACATCACCGGGTGGTGCGCCACGATCAGTTCAACGTGTTCCGCAATGGCTTCTTCGACGACATCCGGTGTGACGGTCAGGCAAGTCAAAATGCGGTTCGCGGCCCACGTCGGATCGCCCGCGAGTAAGCCGACGTTGTCCCACTCCGCAGCCAGCATTGGCGGGGCGAAGCGATCCAGGTACGCCACCACATCGGCAACGGTCGGCATGGAAAATGATCCCTGGTTTGACGAGTACCCTACCCATCACACTATTGAAAGGGTGTAGCTAAAAGCTCTGGGCCTCGGAAAAGCAATTTTCACCACAGAGACACAAAGACACAAAGTGAACCGATACTGTATAGTTCTTCTCTGTGGTTCTCTGTGCCCTCTGTGGTGAAAATTACTTGTTTGAACCCCACTGAAATCGCCACCCCTGGCGGGCTTGACGGGGATCGTCACCGACGTTATGCCTGCCCCCAAGTGAATACACCATGATACCGGAATCGACACCCACACCGGACGCGGACCCGGATTTTGAACTGTTGACCCACGACGAGACCGACCGCTGGAACGCAGCGCGGCAACTGCCGATTGCCCGTTCGATGCGCAATCGGAAACTGGCGTTCTGGGTACGCGGCCTGTTGGTTCTGATGGCGTGCGGGTTCGCGTTTGTGTTTGGGATCGCCATTTGGCTGAACCCTTACGACGCCGACGGCAACGCCCGCAACATGGCCACCCACACGCAACTCGGGCTACCGCCGTGCAACATGGTGGCGTTGATCGGCAAGCCGTGCCCGGCGTGCGGGATGACGACGAGCTTTGCCCTCCTGATGAAGGGCGACGTTTGGAACTCGATGAAAGCGAACTGGGTCGGCACGATGCTGGCGTCGTTCGGCTTGGTCCTGATCCCGTGGGCGTGCGTCAGTGCCGTCCGGGGGAAGTATTTGTTCATCCGCTCCGCGGAGTCTGCAAGTACGGTGGTCGTAATCGTTCTGTTGGTGTTGATGTTCGTGCGATGGGGAATCGTGCTACTTCAGTAACGTGACATATATAAACGGGGGGTTCAAGGATGAACCGCAAGCGTCGAATTGGGGCTTGGCGAACGTGGCCAGTCTTGCTGAGTTTGCTCAGCTTGCCGGCCTTTGTCGGGATCGGCTGTTCGCCAGCGTCGTTGGGGTTCCTGTTGCGGGACACCAAGACGAAACCGGAATACCCCCTGCCGCCGAAACCCGACCAGAAAGAAATCAACGTCCTGATCGTGACATCGAAAGTACCCGGACTCAGTAACGATCCGAACTTTGCGTCCGTGGATCGGGAGTTGGCCGGGCTGATCGGCAAGCGGTTGATGGACGACACCAAGGACAGCAAGCACCCGATCCATATCGTCGAACAATCGAAGCTGGAAAAGCATAAACTCACGATCGGGACCGACTCCCGGTTGATGAAATATGCCGCCATCGGGAAGCAACTCGGCGCGGACTATGTGATTGACGTGACCCTCAACAGCATGAGTATTTTCCAACCCGAGTACGGGCGTGAGTTGTGCCAAGGCCGGGCGACACTCGGCGTGATCGTGTACGACACCGCCCAACCGGACAAGGTGCTGCAAGAGTACGTTCACAACTCCATGCAGAACGAACCCAAGGATGTCTCGACGTTCCCACCGGCCCATTACCGACGCTGGTTCACGGAACGCATCGCCTGCGAAATCGCCTGGCGACACATTCCGCACGAATCCAACGAACGCATCGCCATGCCCAAGTGACTTTGGCTGGGCGTCAAAACAACCTCGACCGTGGTCATCGTCCCGTTGAACGGGACTTGGCTGCGGTCGATCTGTTTTCATGTGACCGCAACTGTTGGTACAATCGGAAACATCCCTGAAGCGTTCGTTCCCCGAGACTCGCCATGCGCTCCTGGCTTCGGAATGTTTATCTCGCCGTCAAAACCATTGCCGAAGGCATGTACGTCACCCTCTGGTACTTCGTGCAGACCTTTCGGCGTGGCACCTTCACCGGCCACTTCGCCTACCCCGAAAAGCCGGTGCCGATCCGCCCGCGCTACCGGGGCTTCCACCGCTTCGACCTGACCGCGTGCATCGGCTGTGACAAGTGCGCCCGCGCCTGCCCGGTCGATTGTATCTACATCGACAAGGAAAAAGCGGTCGCACCGGCGAAGGGGTTCGTCGTCACCGGGTTCAAAATCGACTACACGAAGTGCATGTTCTGCGCCCTGTGCGTGGACCCGTGCCCCGCCGACTGCATCTACATGGGATCCACGTTCGACCTCAGCACTTACACCCGCGACGGCTGCATCGTCGATTTCGCCAAGCTCCCCCTAACAACCGCGTGGGGCACCGACACCCTCAACCCCACCGCCGTGCAAGAATCGAAAAAGGTGGCGTTACCCGTGTGGACGAAGAGCACGGCGACATAATCAGTAGCTTGTTAAAGTCGAAACACGTGTACCCGCCCGGTGTTACTATGGATTTGAGCCAATTGAGCGCTGATGACGTGAAACGGGGTTTGGAAATCGGCCAGTGGCTCATGGAGCAGATGAAGCGACTTGGCATCGTCTTGGGCAAGAAACAAGAAATCATGATGACCGGGATGCAAGGAATTGGGAAAACAGACCTTTGCAACTACATGACGGGCAAAGCCTATCGCGCCGGTTACAAGCCATCTGAAATGTCCATGCGAGCCGAGAAAGAGAAGCTCAATAAAGCGATCGGCTTGTTGGTACTACCGGGGCAGCAAATTACACCAAGATGGGATGCTGCCCAAGAGACAATATTGGGGAAGAAACCGCCGATCGGTATCATTCACGTTGTAGCGAACGGCTTCGCTACGATCCGGAGTGACATCGCATCGGAAATACTTTACACGACAAACAAGCTGAAAACGATTGAAAGTCTGCGGGATTCGCTCAAAAAGCAAGAAGAGAAGGAACTGCAGCAGGTTTGCGAGTGGATTCGGCAATCGCATCGCCAGTCTCGAAAGCCATCGTGGTTGATGCTGGCGGTCACGAAATACGACTTGTACGCCGACGACACGAGCATCCTTCAGCGATACTATCCTGGGGGAACTGGTCCGGTTGTGAAGCAGTTGGAAAAACTGACGACGCAAATCGGCTCCGATCATTTTCAATGGCAGGCAACGAACGTTTGCGGTTCGCTGGTGCCATACGTTTGGAAGAACGCTCACGCCGACCCTGCGATTTCAACAGTTCAGCGTGACATCATGATTGTGGAATTTGTAAAGAAGATTTTTGGATTGTGCGGACAAGAAAAGTGAGGCGTGGTCATGCCGAATGAAATGCTTCAAGAAACCGAATTAGTCGAACAGACTCGTCAAACGGTTCGCGATGATTTTAACGAACTGGTCAAATCGGCTGTGGCGTTGGGGGGGCACATTCGCAAAGAAACCCGGCGCGCGAACCAGATCAGTCTCGCAATGTTAATGGCATTCATGCTATTTACATCGATCTTGCTAGTTTCATTCATTCGCGTGCGGGATGTTGATGATCTAAATCCATTTACAGGCAGACTCGGTTTATTTATAACTTTGGCTTTCGCTTCTGTATTTATTGCACTATATATCCAAAAACATAACACTTGGAAAACGAAAGTGGCCGTGGGGCCATTGGATATTAAAGTGGGCCAACGTATTTTTTATGGTATAATGCTAATAGGATCGCCAAATTCACTATGGATGAATAAAGAGATTTTTCTGAAGATGATAACTCTAATTTGGGAGACAGGCCCTGTGCTTGTGGAACAGGGGCACATTAGTGAATTGAAATGGCAGACGGTTCAGTTAGAAATCTCTCAGTTCACCATTTAGTTCGATTCGGAAACTACGACCATGACCGCTCTCGTCGCCACCATGCTTGTCTTCCTCGCTGTCGGGATTGGGTTCCTGTTTGTGAACCTGCTTGTGGGCAAGTTGGTGCGCCCGAACAACCCGTCGCCGGAGAAGGGGGAGGTTTACGAGTGTGGCGAAGAGCCGATCGGGTCGGCGTGGATTCAGTTTGATTTGCGGTTCTACGTGGTGGCGTTGCTGTTCGTGATCTTTGATGTCGAACTCGCGTTCTTCTTCCCGTGGGCGGTCGTGTTCGGTAGTGCGAACCGGGCGGCGGACGAGTCGTTGCCGATGGAGCAGCGGATTCAAGCCGCCAACGTCATCAGCCCTGGCACGACGACCGAACCGAGTGCCGTCGCCATGCACTCGTTCGCGCAATTCGCGTTTCTCGAACTGCTCGTCTTCTTTGCAATCTTGCTCGTCGGCTTCGCCTACTTGTGGAAGCGCGGCGACCTCGAATGGGTTCGCAGCGTGGCCGCCCAAGTCAAGCAACCACCGCCAACCCGAGTGGTAGAATAAGCTGAACCCTTTGGAGACGTTTGCCATGAGTATCACGATCACCGACCCTGCCCTCGTTGCTCAATTGTTGAACTCGGACGGCACGATCGAGTTAAGAAACGCCGAAGGGCGTGTCCTGGGGCAATTCACCGCCGAAGGGCTGTACAAACTCCCGCCCGGTATGAAATCACCGTTCACGGAAGAAGAAATGGCGGAGCGCCGCAAGGACCGCACCGGGCGGCCACTCAAGGACATTCTCCGCGACCTGCGGAATTGCAGATAAAACAGACACCTCATGCAGCAAGGTCTTGGAGAAAGCGATGACGATTACAATTTCCGACCCAGCATTAGTTGCTCAACTGCTGAATTCAAATGGAGTCATCGAATTGAGAAATTCGGACGGGAATGTCCTTGGCCAGTTCAGCACTACAGGACTGTATAAGCTCCCACCCGGTGTCAAGTCGCCGTTCACAGATGAAGAATTGCTGGAACTCCGTAAGCAACGGACTGGCCGACCATTGGCGGACATTCTCCGGGATTTACAGGAGCGGGGATGAGGTACGTAGTGGTTTGGGGTCCGCTCACAGAAGAAATGCTGGCATCTGCGTGGTTGGCCGCAACGGATCGGAACGCAGTCACCCACGCGGCGGCTATTTTAGCTTCTCAACTCGCCCACGACCCGTTGCGGTTGGGGGAATCGCGGACTTCGTCGGTGCATCGGGTGGCGTACTACCTGCCGCTTGGCGTTGAGTTTGAAGTTGTGGAGGACGACAAACGGGTCATTGTGCAAGGCGTGTTCACGGTCTCTTAACTCCCTCTCCTTTGCTGGTGGTGTCGGATGCCGCTTCTGGAAAATCGCTTTGAAGAAGGCTTTGTCACGACGACTTTGGAACAGGCCATCAACTGGGCACGCGAGTCGTCGCTTTGGCCGATGACGTTTGGGCTGGCGTGTTGTGCCATCGAGATGATGGCCACCGGAGCCGGGCGGTACGACCTCGATCGGTTCGGGGCGGGGGCGTTCCGCGCGACCCCGCGACAGGCGGACCTGATGATCGTGGCCGGGACCGTCAACCTGAAAATGGCCGACCGCGTTCGCCGACTTTACAACCAAATGCCGGACCCGAAGTTCGTGATCGCAATGGGCGCCTGCACCTGCGGCGGCGGGCCGTATTACAAGTACGGGTACAACGTCGTGAAAGGCGTGGACCTTGTCGTGCCCGTGGATGTGTACATCCCCGGTTGCCCGCCCCGCCCGGAAGCACTGCTCGAAGGGTTGATGCGGATCCAAGACAAAGTCCGCAAAATGCACACCCTGACCAACGGCCCGGACCGGGAATTGCCGATCCCCGTCCGCACCGGCAAGGTGCTGTTGCCCGATGAACTGGCAACAGTCGAGAAAGCGAATCAGTACAAGCAAGAGCAACGCGATCGCGCGAAACCGGCGAAAGTGTAACACCCCTCACACCAATCTTGGTTGTTCATCATGACTGTGAATGAGATTGTTGCACTACTTAAATCGCAATTTAGCGATGCTATCACCGGCAAGAAGCTGGATGCCATCGACCCGTTTGTGAACGTGGACCCTGCCAAGTTGGTGGAGATTTGCACGTTCCTGCGTGATGATTCGCGGCTGAAGTTTGATTTGCTCAACGATATTACTGGCGTGGATTATCTGGAGACGGATGCCAAGAAACTCGCCAAGGCGGGGTTTGAACCGCATCTGGAAATCATCTATCACCTCTCGTCATTTTCGTATCCCGGTCGGCGGTTCACGTTCAAGGTTCAACTGCCGCGATGGAAGAATAACACCATCGGCGAACTGCCCGAAGTGCCCACGGTCTCCGGCGTCTGGCGCACCGCCGATTGGCACGAGCGCGAAGTGTACGACCTGTTCGGCATCCACTTCACCAACCACCCCGACTTGCGCCGCATCCTGCTAGCAGACGATTGGGTCGGCCACCCCATGCGTAAAGACTACGAATTCCCGCTCGAATACCACGGCATCCGGTGCCGCTAGAGCGTCGTCGGGATCATTTTGGTGGAGGTTTCGTTAGCCCGACGCGCGAGTTTTGATGTTGCGCGTTCTGCGGGACTCGGATTGTTTGTGGCTTCGTAACGAGCGAGAGGTTCGATCGGCCCCTCGCTCGCGCGTCGGGCTAACAAAGACCGCTTCGGCACTGGAGCGGTCTTTTCGTTGGTATCTCGATACAACAACCATCAACCGGCCTTGTACTTCTCGATCAGCACCTTCGCGGTTTCAGGGCGAAGGATGCGGGGGTCGGGGAGTTCGCCGCGACCGAGTTGGGCACGTAGGTCGCTG
>JANLRE010000115.1:0-2515 GCA_031368205.1 Fimbriiglobus sp.
GACAACTGCGGATAGTATTTCCAGTCATTACGGGAATGGGTATCTCGTTTCAGTCGATACGGCCACGATGGCTGCCGTGAATCGGGTTGACCTGCGAGAACCAGCGGCACCGACCACAACACGATCCACCATACCGAATAGTGGGTCGGCATCACCCACGATTGGCCCGGACGGCCGCGTGTTTTTTGGGACGCTGGAATCCCCAGTCAGTACCAGCAAAGGGTGGATGCACCAATTCAATGCGGATCTCACATCAGCCGGAAAGCCGGGGGCGTTTGGCTGGGACAACACGCCCTCCATTGTCCCCCGCTCAATGGTGCCATCGTACACTGGCAGTTCAAGCTACTTGTTGATGACAAAATACAACAACTATGCAGGGCTGGGTGGTGATGGTGTCAACAAGCTTGCCATTCTGGACCCAAATGCCACCCAGACGGATGTCCGTTCCGGACAGGTTGTGATGAAGGAGGTATTGACGATCGCCGGTGTTACGCCCGATGCGGAGTTTCTAGCAAATCATCCGAACGCGGTCCGGGAGTGGTGTATCAACACGGCGGTCGTTGATCCGCTAACACACAGCGTTTTAGTCAACAGCGAAGACGGGAAACTCTACCGATGGGACTTGTGGACCAATACATTCACGCAAGTGGTCACACTGACAGCCGGTGTTGGCGAAGCCTACACACCGACGCTGATCGGTCCGGACGGCACGGTCTATGCGATCAACAATGCGACACTCTTTGCCGTCGGTGTGCCGGTGCCGGAACCGGCCCATGTTGTCGGTATCGCGTTGGGCCTGCTGGTGTTGTGCCGACTACTAATCCGCCGACTTGTCTAACGTCATACAACAAAAAAGCTCACGGGCTTGCACCCATGAGCAGAACAGTTCTCGTTGCCGAGAGCCGGTTATTTTTCCCACATAAAGAAGTCACGCGGACTCCGAACGAACGGGTGTTGCGGAAACACCAACGTGCCGGGCATTCCCATGCCGGGTTGGCCGGGTTGCGGGTAGCCCGGAACCCCAGCACCGGGCATCGCCATCGGTGCCCCGCCGCCGTGGGACATGCCGCCGAGTTGTGGGCCGGACCCACACCCGGCACACGCCCCGGCATCTTGCTTCCACCAAATCCCTTTGCGGAGCCACGGCATTAACCCGTAGCGGTGCTGGGGGCCGTCACTGCTGATGGCTTCCGGGCCGGGCAGCGACGTGGCGGGCGTGACCGTCCCACTCAGTCCACCGGCGGCTTGGCTGAACTGGGCCGTCGCTAACACGCCGAACGCGGCGGCAATTGCGATCCATATCCGTTTCATGAGTATCTCCTCGCGGGTAACAAGTCCTAGTTTCCCCGATGCACTTCGGGTCGTCCTTGACCCTAACTGCATTCGACACAACCAGAATCGGCCACCGACACCTTCGATCCGTGGGGATTCGGCGAACCCGGAGGGTGAGAGCATCAAGTGAATCCGGCACGATCGGCACACGTCCGAAAATCGCTACAGACTACCAGGGGTGGAATCAACTCAACCGCGTGTCAGGTAGAGGAAATAGGCCATCAACACCATGCACGCCACGATCGCCCCAAGGCACGTGATTGCCAACGACATGAACCACCCGCCCGCCGGACTGTCCGCACCGGGCACGGTCAGCAGTCGAACCCGAATGCCGCGATCCAGTTCTTCCACTAAGCGGGCGTCGTGGGTGCGGTATTGAACGGTGACGTGGTGAAACCCGTTGAAGGTCTGAATCGAGACCAGTTCCCGACCGTCCGACCAGACGGTTCCAAACCGGGTGGGTTGTAACCCGATTGAGACCAAGACATCTGAAATGATGGTTTCGATGTGATCGCGGGTGATGTTGTACACCGAAAGCGACTTGGCCCGTGCCATCAGGGTGAAGGCAATCAACCCGCCCAACGCCAGCAAATACCCAATGACGACGCTGCCCCACACGACCCGCTCTTGCCCCCAAGCGTCTTGCAGTTGTTCCCAATTCCCGCGAGCCATCAGTCGTGAGTTCGATTGCACCGTCACCAACAACAAGATGCCGACCAGGAACAACAGACCGCAGAGGCCGCCCAACAGGGCCACGAAATCCGACCCGGCACTCATGGCGGTGGGTTGGGGTCGCCGGTTGACCGACGCGACCCAAAGGAAGTAGATCGTCAGTGGCGTTAAGCAAATCACCACACCGACGCACAGTAAAACAATCAACGGCAACGCCACGGGCAACCTATTTCAGGCGACAACCGCCATCAAAACTGGGTGGGATTGGAATGGAGAGATTGTAGGCCCGGACCACGATGGATGCAATTCCACCCGCCCGCGACACCTCCCAGTGGTCTGGCAAATCTTTTCGTTGTGGCACTTGGTCTTCAACGGGTTTTCGGGCCTGAAAGGGTCGTGCTGTCAGCCCAGGGCCATGCCCTGGGTGCCAGTTCCCAGGGCATGGCCCGGGGCTGGGAGAGCGAGCCTTACAGGCTCGAAGGCGCAGGGCCTTCAACCGTTAGAATAATTT
>JANLRE010000152.1:0-2386 GCA_031368205.1 Fimbriiglobus sp.
TTTGGTATCGTTAGACGTAGGGAGTTCGATTCGCGCTTGCCCAGATAGTCCGGGAAGAAGCCGGGCCTCAGAACCCACGTCGTTGCGAAACTCGACCCAGATGTCATTCAAATGTGTGACGGGATCCAGGTATTGGCCGACGATTGCCACGGTTCCGCGAAAGGTCTCGCCGGGATAAGCCGTTAACGTCACCGTTACAGGTTGCCCGACCGATACCCGGTTGGTGTCGCGTTCGAGGACACCAATCCGCGCCCGGACGACCGAGAGGTCTACGATTTCAAAAAGGTGTTCTCCTGGTTCCACCACTTTGCCGATGGCGAGATCGGCATGAATGACGGTTCCCCCAATCGGACTGCGAATCGGCAAGCGTAACGAGTTAGACCTCTCTCCTTTAACGATGGCACTCAAGATGTCAGGAGGTAGCCCGAGCGCCAGCCACTTCGCCTGAGCGAGTTCCAAGGTGTTCTTGGCTTGTTTGACCTGGACTTCGGCAGTCAGGATATTCGACTCCGGAACGGTGGATTCCTTCAGGCCCGTGTAGACTTGTTCAGCCAATTTCAGTTCAGTTGCCGCGTTCTGGATTTCGAGGCGAAGGAGTTCCGATTCTTGGCTCTCGACTTCGGCCAAGACGAGACCGGCTTTGATTGTCTGGCCCGGTTTGACGTTCAGGGAGACGATTCGACCTGGGAGTCTACTCACCGCGAAGGCGTGCTGCTTCCACGGAGTGACTAGCGTGGCGTAAGCCAGAATGGAATCTGGCGGTACGGTCGTGCCGATCTCGGTGGTCTGAACGTCGAGCGCGAAGCGAGCCTCCGCGCTGAGCATCACAAGGCCCTTAACGACATCGACTTTCGCCCCTCTCGATGGCAACGGCGTGTGCCCTTCATGGGCCAACACCACGGTCGCCGCGACACTCAGTAGGAGACCGAGCGCGAAGCCGAGGTGCCGCGTCGATCGAAATCTCGGCACCTTTTTCCAGCCAGGGCGGGCCATAACGGGACACCTCGACAAGTTTGGTTATAAACCCGGTTGCCCGGTAGCCGTGCCGGACAACCAGAGGATTTCATAAAGTTACTTCATCATTCCGGCGTGCTTGACCATCTCGCGGCAGGAGGCCGCACACTTCTTGCACGACTCGGCACACGCCTTCATCTCCGGCATGTTGGTGAACTTCTGGCATTCGGCGGCACAGGCGTCGCACGCTTTCGCGCACGCCTCGCAGGCGGGGCCGGCCAGCGCACTGTGTCGGGCAGTTAACTTCGCGGAGAGTGCGCAGAACTCGGCGCAGTCTACGCTCAGGTGCGCCGCTTTGGCGTGATCCTTCTTACCGCTCTCGACCAGCATGAAGCAGTGGTGGAAATTCTTGTCACACGCCACCTGGCAGTCGGCGCAGACCTTCGCGCACTGTTCAAACATCGCCATGTGGTCTTTGTGGTCCTTGTCGTCGGCTTGGATCGGCGCGACTGCCAACCCGGTATAGGCGGCGAGAATGGCGAACGCTCCCAACATCACGTAGCTCTTCATCAGAATTCTCCTGGTGCCCAGCACCTGTTTGTCAGCTTGTCGTTCGCACAACGCGGACGACAAGTTTTATGTTGCAAATGTCATGCCACGTTCCTAGCAAATAAATAGTCTATATAACGCCATTTAGACTGTGTGATAACATGTCAGCTATTCGCGTATGATTTAGGAATGACAGTTCGAGCTAAAAGCCACGACTAGAATGGGATACTGTTCAAGCGTGGAAATCCCTGGGTGAGCAGGGCGGATCGACTCAGTGAACTCGTTTTCAATGGGGCAACGTTTCAGCTGCCTTCTTGGCCTTCAACTCGGCGACTTTGGATAACGTCTTGTCGGGGTTCGCCTCTGCTTTCTTCACGCAGCCCTTGCAACAAACAAAAACCGGCTGACCCTTGATGTCCAGCTTGATTGGCACGCCCATCGTGCCGAGTCGTTCGTTGGACGAGATGACGCACCATTCTTGCGCCTCAACCAACACCCGGTCCGCCGGGTCGAGTTTGGCACGCATGGCGGTGACTTCGTCCGTCACAGGTGAACCCGATTTCGCAGGACTGCTTTGGCTATTCGGATTGGGGGCTTCTTTGTTGGTGTTGCACCCGGCCATCGCGGCTAAGGCGATCAGTACGACTGATGCTGGGAATAATCGAAACGAGGTCATGTCTATCTCCGGAAAGAAAATGGGTCTGCTGGTAATCGAGAGGGATCGGGTTTACTTTTGGCGATACTCTTCAGGAGGTTTGAGTTCGGCTGGCTTTTCCTTGGCCAGGGTGACGAACTCATCCACGCATGGTGGGCAACAGAACTCGTAGGGCTTCCCGTCGATGACCCACGTGAACTTCGGACTGGCCTTCGTGAGCGTGATCGG
>JANLRE010000161.1:0-2155 GCA_031368205.1 Fimbriiglobus sp.
CCATTCACCGGGCTTTTTGGAAGCGTTCACCTTGGGCGGGACGCCGTTGTCCAGGTAACCGTTTTCCGGGGGAAGCTTAGCGCGGGGGTAAATACCGCCGTTGCTGTTCCCAGACAGCTTGGTACTCCCGAAGCTATCGAGCAATTGGATCTCATACGTGCCGTGGAACTTGAGGCCGGAGTTCGACCCTTTGGCCAGCATAAACTCCAGGTGGACTTCGCAATCGCCATACGCTTGTTTCGTGTACAAGTTCCCCACCCGACCCGTTACGCCGTTGACCCAAATCGTGCCACCCTCCACTGACTTGGCGGCGAGGCGATTCGCTTTGTCCGGCGCAAGTGTCACGTCGTTGGTGACGATCCAGTTCTTGTCCACGGCCTTCCAAACGGTCGTGTCGCCGGGTTTCAGTAACTCGACCCACTCGCCGGGTTCCGCCGCCATTGTGGGCGTGGAAATGAACAGCAACAGGAAGAGGGCGTAACGCATCGGCGAGTTCCTTGGGGTGATGGCGTGACCAATCGGGTTGTCCGGGATAATATCATCAACCCCGCACCACGTGTTCGGCAACGGGGAAATTCCACTTTCTTCGGAGGATATGTCGATGATCCGCTCTCTCCTCGCCGGGGTTGTCCTGGCGATCACAGGTTCCGTTGCGTTAGCGCAACCCGCGAAACCGCCTGCATCGGGCAAGTATTGGGCCTTCTTCGGGGGCTACACGGGTGGTAATACGGGCGGTAAAGGCATTTACCGCTCGGAGTTGGATGTGAAGACCGGCAAATTGACCGATCCCGAACTCGCGGTCGAAGTCGGCAGCCCGTCGTTCTTCACGATCGCCCCGAGTGGCAAGTTCTTGTACGCAATCGGCGAATCCGGCGGCGGCAAGGATGGCGGTGGGGTGTACGCATTCAGCATTGATGCGCCGACCGGCAAGCTGACGAAGCTGAACCAACTCACCAGCGGCGGCAACGGCCCGTGCCACATTTCGACGGACAAGTCCGGCAAGTTTGCCATCGTGGCTAACTACGGCGGCGGTAGCTGTGCGGTCTTCAAGATCAAGGACGACGGCAGCCTCGACGCGCGCACCTGCTTCGTGCAACACAAAGGCACCAGCGTAGACAAGTCGCGCCAATCCGCCCCGCACGCCCACTGTGGTTTCTTTGACGAAACTGGCAACTACGCCTTCGTCGCGGACCTCGGGTTGGACCAAGTGCTCGTCTACAAACTCAACCGCGAAACCGGCGAGATCACCCCGCACACCACGCCGTTTATTAAACTCCCTGATGGTGCGGGACCACGGCACTTTCACATCGCCCCGTCGAACGACCTGATGTTCGTCTGCGGTGAACTCGACTCCACGGCCAACGTCGTGAAAATGGACATCCCGAACGGCAAGTTTGAAGTGACGCAATCGCTATCCACGTTGCCAAAACCAACCCCTGGCAACAGCACCGCCGAATGCCGCATCCACCCCAGTGGCAAGTTCGTGTACGTCTCCAACCGCGTCGGCGATAGCATCGCGGCGTTCAAGAACGACAACGGCAAGTTGACGGCCATCGGTCACGCCACCGAGGGGATCAAAATCCCCCGCAACTTCGCCATCGAACCCACCGGCCAGTGGATGCTCGTCGCCAACCAAGACGGCAACAGCGTCGTCGTCTTCCAAATCGGCGAAGACGGCGTGCCCAAACCGACCGGCAACAAA
Organism: Fimbriiglobus sp.; assembly: GCA_031368205.1. GTDB lineage: Bacteria > Planctomycetota > Planctomycetia > Gemmatales > Gemmataceae > Fimbriiglobus. The sequence continues at coordinate 1,703 of JANLRE010000161.1, forward strand.
ATCAACGTGCCGAAACCCGTGTGCGTCAAGTTCCTGGCGAAGCCGTAACAACCATAAATGATTTGCTCCCTCCCCGCGTGCGGGGAGGGTTGGGGTGGGGTCCGACCTGCCACCCGACGTAGGAGATTCCCGAACCGGGCGGAAGACTTCAACCCCCCTCGGTCCCCCCGCAAACGGGGGGAGAGAAGACTTTTGCCCCTCTGTCATCAATCGCATCTTCGAGATCGACCCAGGTTTTGCAGCCGGCGTAGGCGGGGTGTTCGGGCACGACCACCGGCGTAGGTAATCGGTGTGCTTGCACGGTCAAGGCGTACAACCCCGGCGTGCGGTAATGGAACCGTTGGCGGACGGTGTCGGCGGACCAGATGTGTAACGGTTCGAGTTCCAGTGCGGCGTCCAACTGGTCCAAAAACTGCACCGCTGTGACTTCGACGAAGGTTGCGAAGGCGATCA
>JANLRE010000252.1:0-2039 GCA_031368205.1 Fimbriiglobus sp.
GGAGATAAGGGGAGTTGAACCCCTGACCTCTTGAATGCCATTCAAGCGCTCTACCAACTGAGCTATATCCCCTAGTGTACTTCAAATTTAGTCGGGGGTGGCAGTTGTGTCAACCCGGCATGGCTCAGAAAGCGTGGGGCAGCGGTGACGGGTGCCCCACAGAGGGTTACTTCGCTAAATCGACGCAGATCATTTCTTTGTCGTTGCGGACGTAGAGTTTCTTGTTGGCGAACGCGGGCATACACCAGACGACCTTGCGACCGAACGCGGTCCCGGTTTGGTCGATGATTTTGGCGCGGTCGATTTCGTCGTAGCCGGTCGGGGAGAGCTTGCCGATCACGATTTCACCCAGGTCGTTGAAGAACCAGAAGCGGTCGGCTTGCTTGACCATGAACGCGGTGCCGTTGGCCGCGCTTTTGCCGTCCTGTAACACGGCGGTGGACATCCAAAGCCGTTTCCCGCTGGGGATTTCAACGGCGTGCATTTCGCCGGCGCCGTCCATCCCGTACACGACGCCGTCTTGCACGAAGGGTTGCACGTTCACCGGCGAAACGAACAGCTTCGGCTTGTTGAAGGCGACGACTTCCACGCCGGGTTTGTCTTTCGCCAGTTTCAACAGCAGGCTCTTGCCGTTGTACCCGGCGATGAACAGATAATCCCCGATCACCAGCGGCGTCATTACGATGGAGCCGCTGTCCGCTATGTACGGGGTCGTCCAGTACCGTTCGCCGGTTTCGGGGTTGAGCGACTTGACGGCGGTTGGACCGGGCAGAATGAGTTGGCGCACGCCACCGGCGGTGATGATCGTCGGCGGGCAGTAGCCTTGCTCTTCGGACGATTGCGACTTCCAAATCTCTTTGCCGGTGTCTTTGTCGAGTGCCACGATGTGGCTACCTTCGCCGCCTGCTAACGTGATGAGCTTCTGGCCATCAATCAGCGGGTGCCCAGCGTACCCCCACAACGCGGACTTCGTGTTGTAATCCGCTTTCAAATCCTTCTGCCACAGAATCGCGCCCTTGTCCGCTTCGCAGCAAATCAGGTTGCCTTCGGCGCCCAGGAAGTAGACTTTGCCGTTGTCCACGTTCGGCGTGCAGCGTGGGCCACTCGGATAACTAATGGTGTAGCGGACGGGGTACTTGTGCTCCCACCGCCGCTCGCCGGTTTTTTCATCGAGGCAGAAAATCGTCTCGACGCCATCGGCTTCTTTGCGTGTAAAGTTTCCTTCGCCGAGGTTTTTTTCCGACTTGTATTCCGAACAATACACCTTCCCCGCCGCGACCGCCGGTCCGGCATAGCCACCCGCAACCGGCGACCGCCACAGCACCTTCGGCCCGCCCGCCGGGAACTTGTCCAACAAACCGTCTTCGCGCCAAACGTTGTCACGTTTCGGACCCATCCACTGCGGCCAATCGTCCGCACGGGCCACCGTGGCGGAAACCAACACCATCAAAATTGCCATCCGTGTCGGCATGTCGGAGCCTCCGAATCGAGTAATAGAACTGAAGTGATTTTAGGGGAGACGAAGCGGAGAACCCAGACGCGAGGAAAAGAAGTTGCGGCGGTGGAGGTAAAAATCAAACTGTTTGCGTTCGTGCTTAGGAACCGCGCCAAAATCAGGTACCGAATTTGCCATTGAGCTGGTGGGCGGGTTCATGGCACGATTTTCGGATGCGGGACGCCGACACGATCCCGATGCGTTGCCCGGTCATCGCCGGCGGCCCCATAGCAGTGGTTGCAAACCCGACGCGAAGACCCACCCATTCGGTCGCCAAGCCGCCTTGGATCGGTTGATTGAGCCGACGGACGGAAACGGGATTGGAAGTCCATGCGTGGCTTGACGAGGGCACGTAGGAGAAGGGTCGAAACGTGAGCGACGAGGGTTCGGCGGGGTGCAACATCGAACGGCACAAACATCACGGCGTATGGAACGACGAAACGGGTCTGGCAAATTTTTCTGGCACTCCGTCTTCAAACGGGCTTTCGGGCCTGAAAGGCACGTTCTGTCAGCCCAGGTCCATGCCCTGGGAACCGGCACCCAG
>JANLRE010000189.1:0-11115 GCA_031368205.1 Fimbriiglobus sp.
GTTCTATAGGGGACTCGGCCCGGTGTTAAAAGAGGGCCTGGCGCGCGACTTCGAGAACAAGGAAAAGATCGCAGATTTGCTGTTGTTTGAATCCATCAACAGCGTGGCCGGGCAGTACACGACCCTGGCCGACTACGTCGAGAAAATGCCGGCGGAGCAGGAACAGATTTACTACCTAACGGGGGAATCGGCGGAGCAGTTGCGGAACTCGCCGTACCTGGAAGCGTTCCGCGCCAAGGGCTTCGACGTGTTGTTGTTGACCGACGCGATTGATGAATTTACGTTGCCGCATCTGCACGAGTACAAGGGCAAAAAGCTGCAAGCCGCCGACCGGGGTGACCTGAAATCGACCGCCGGTGACATCGCCGCCGAAGTGCAAGTGTCGTTCGCCGGACTGTTGACGGCGCTGAAAGGTCAACTGCCCGAAGTCAGTGACATCCGGTTGACACGCCGCCTGACCGAAAGCGCGGCCTGCCTGGTCATCGAGGGCGGAATGTCCGCGCACATGGAACGTATTTTACGTCGTGCGGGGCAGGAACCTTACGAGATGAAACGGGTGCTCGAACTCAACCCGGACAACCCCGCCGTGACCGCCGTCCGCGAACTTCACGCGAAATCACCCGAAGACCCCCGCATCCCCGGCTACGCCAAGCTGTTCTTTGATCAAGCCGTCTTGGCCGAAGGGTCACGCATCATTGATGTCAGCGGGTTTGCGAAACGGATCAACGAACTGATCGCAACGGGTGCGAAGTAACGACGGTTTCACCACAGAGGGCATCAGTTTGGCGAACCGGCTGCGTAAGCTGCCGGGTGGTCATCCTGTGTAGTGTGGCTGCCCATTTGTCGTTGATTACACGTGGGCTGCTTCCAGATAGTGGCAGACCACCCGGCGACTTACGTCGCCGGTTCGCCGGGAATGAATCGTTTTCCTACTCTCGTGTGTACCCGGTTTGCCGCACGGCCACGGTGAGGTTGCGATAGTACCCGGACCACCGGCGCACGGTGGGGTCGGGGTCGTTCGTGGCGAGTTTCTCCAGCCACGCCGCGAACTGAAGACGGGTTTCGTATGCGACCCTGGCAGCACCCAATCGCACCGCCGGGTGGGGGTCTCGGCTGAGACGTTCGAGCCACGGCCCGGCGTCGTTCACCGTCGTACCCTGCGCGAGATCGACGAGCAAATTAAGCCGTTCAGCCGGGTCCGGGTGCGTCAGTTGCCGGGCCAGCGAAATGTGATCCCATTCCAGGCCACGAGTCCGCAACGCGGAGGCACAGGTGGTGCGCACCTCGGCATCCGAATCGTGCAACCACTTGAACAGTTCTTCAGTACCAATCACGGCACTGGCGACATCGGCAGTCGGCCCCGCCGCCAACATTGCCGCCCGGCGAACTTCGACATCGGGGTCGTTCAAAAGGGGAACAATCTCGGCGATGCAGGCAATTTGCGGACGAAGTGCGTGCCGAATCCCTCGTAACTTACCCGCCGTCGTGCCACCAGAAAGACTCTTGCTGACGAGGCATTGCGCACGGGTCACCGCGTCCGGTGTGGGACATTGAACCAACTCGGGAATCAGTTCGAGTGCCGCGACTTTTCCGGCATCGGAGAAGTGATTCAGACCCGTGAGCATCGGGGTGCAAAGTGCTGCGAATCGCGGGTCATCCGGTGGTAACGTCGCCAGCCGCTCCTTCAATGACGTGACGGCCATTTCGCAGGCGGCCTCATCGGTGCCGTGAAAAATGGCCACAAAATAGGGCATCCCCGCTTCATGACAGTCCAGCAATTTGTTCACACACGCCGCACGATCCTCATCCGTCGTGGTGAGTTTTAACCGCGCCGCCACATAGCGAGCGTTCAACGATTGCCAGTTGAAGATGCAGTACGCCGCCCCAATCAGCACCAACAACCCCGCAACGATACCACCGCGTTTCGCCCAAGTTCGACCGCGTCCTTGCAACATTCTGTGGCTCCATATCCGGCGCGCAACTATCCCACGTCACGGCGCGAAGATACGCGATTTCCCGTAAATGGGGCAAGAGCAACCAACAGGTCTTTGTAGCTATGTAGTTATCGCTTTAAGAACGGAACGGCTTCGGGAAAGGTTTAGCTCGTGACATTCTCAACCCAACAAATGGAGTTCTGCCACGGCGTTCCTGTGAGACTGTTGAAAAGCTTTAAGTCCGCAGTCACCATTCGCCCCTGGAGTTGCGCTGCAAGTGCGAGGTACAAGCAATCGTAAACTGTTCGTTTGCTGCGGTTTGCCAAATCGAATGCTGATTCCAATAGAGGTGCTTCCGAGTGACGAGTGATCGGCAGGCTTGACAGCTCAGCCAGAATAATGTCGGCATCCGAGCGGGAGATTTCCGACCGCATGACTTTTTTCCAGAGAATGCTGGTGATTTCCAAGTTGAAGAAGAATGTTGGGACGTGCAGTTCGGTCGATCCGTTACGCCACTGGCGGGCCTCCGCCGAATGGATTTCCGGCACGAACCACTTAATACCAACGCTGGCATCGACGACAACGGCGTTCATCGACCGCGATCCTCTCGCAGCAAATCGGCACTGTCGCTGAAGGTACGGCCCGACGTTTCCAAACGGTGGAAAATGTCATCCACCTGCTGCCAAATTTTATCGCGGGTCGTGCCTAATGCTTCCGCCAAGATCGCCTTGGCTTCTTCGACTGGTGTTCGTCCGTGCCGTGTGGCGTGCTCTCGAAGCCGGTCAAGAACGAACTCGTCCACATCGGTAATTAGTAGTTCTGTCATCTTGTAGTCCTCGCGGAATGACACCCGGATCGTACCAATCATTCTACAACGCCAGAAACCGCTTAAAAAGTCAGGCGCTCTCAATGTCGCCAGATGGCGATCAGTGAATCAAGGAACGAGTCCGGGGCAACCGCACTGAAGAATCGGATTTATTCATGACGCCGGTAGTTTGCACACGATAAATAGGTTTGCACTGGTACGGCAACCCGCGTGGAATTGATAGAGAGGTGTGGGATGGGCATCCCTCGTTTTTCCAACGGGCTAGTAGTGGCAATTGGAGTCGTTTGCGTCCTTTGTGGGCACGCCGCAAATGCGAATGACAACCGAGTGTCACCACGCCGCCCCGGTCCGACCGTGGCAACTACGGCGCAACCATCCCAAGCCTTTTTGGACGCAATCCCGACCCCATTTCGGGAGAACATCAGCACAGTGATTCGCACACCAACCATTGCCGCCAAAGCGAGTGAAGAACCCTTTACCGCCCACAGCAAAGTTTACGATTGGCTCGTGGATCATCCGGATCGGTCGTCGTTGGCGTGGCGACGAATGGACGTGCCGTGTGTGGAAATTAAGGACTTGGGCAACGGCAAGTTTTTCTGGACCGACTCGAACGGCAGTGAACTCACGTGGCAAGTCGCGGCAAAATTCACGGACGGAATGGTCTGGTACGCCACGGGTAAGGTGAAGGCCAGTGCCGTCATGCCGATGGTGCCCGTCAAGGCCGTGGCGATTTTGAAGATGCCACGAACAGCCGCCGATTCACAAGTCGAAATAGCGACCTTCGAGCCGTCCGTCAACGTCTACTTGCAGACCGACAACCGGGCGGCCACAGTGCTGCTCAAGATGGTCGGTCCCGCCGCACCCCGCATGGCGGAGCAAGGCGCCGAGCAACTGTTGCTGTTCTTTTCCGGCCCCGCACGGTACATCCATGACCACCCGGATGAAGCGACCAACTTATTGGCACCCGCCAAGAAATAACACGAACGTCACTCCGCTGAATCGGACTTCGGTTTTGTATTGCGATTCCGGAACACCTCCGCCATCATGTTGTCCACCGGGGCGAATTGATCAGTCAGGATGGTTGTTTCTTTCAACAGCAATCGGGTCACTTCGTCCTGTGGCAGCCGGTGAGTGTAGACCGCTTTGACGCCTTGTTTGGTGGCAACCGTGTGCAACCTTGCCAAATCGAGAGGCGTGTCGGACGCATAGATGCAATAAACCTGTTGTTGCTCCAAATCATATTCATCGGTCGATGCCAGCAACTCGACATAGGCAAAACTTTGCCGCAATGTTAGCAGTGTTGATTTCCAGATACGGCCGTATTCCAGCACGTCAATCACGGTCATCAAGTAGACGCCGTCGGGTGTCAAGACTCGCTTGACGGCCTCGTTGCATTCCTTCGTCAATAAGTGATACGGTACCGACAAATCATTCACGGCATCCAGTGATACGAGGTGGTAGTAACACGGTTGAGCTTGTTCCGTAATAAATTGCCGGCCGTCACAATTGATGGTGCGAATCGGTAGCTTTGGATCGAGTCCGAGATGGGAATACGCAATACTCGTGACACCGGGGTCAATCTCGACTACGTCCAATTTCACCGTCGGAATCAGCGTTCCTGCGCAGCGTGGGAAGGTGTACCCCCCACCGCCGATCACAAGCACGTTCTGCTGCTCCGGGTGAACCTCTTTGACGACGCGCAGCAACTCCATCTGGATTTGTTCGTGGTTATAATAGATATAGGTTGGGTCACTGACTTTGACCCAGGAATGCACTAACAAGTCCAGTTGCAACTTTTGAACGTCTTTCTCGTCGGAATCATCAATGATGCGGATGGTGTAATAATTTGTCTCCATCGCAATTCCCGCATTACTTGGCCGGAACATCGCAATTCCACAGAGCGTGCCGCCAAATATCATACTGAGGCTGTATAACATTACCGATTGCTTCCACACATTTGTGATGAGTATGGGCAGTATGGCCGGGATCAACGCGATGAATAATATTGTTCGGAGTACGCCAATCGTCGAGATGAGGAAATAGCCCGCCATGAACGTCCCCACGATGGCGCCGAGTGTGGACCACGCATACACCCGCCCCGCAATTTCCCCGGCCCGTGCGGGGTCCGCCACGGTTAGCCGAATCACTTGCGGGGAGATCGTGCCGAGTAACACCATCGGAAAAAAGAACAGGGCGAACGAGACGATTAAAATTTGGTTCACGAGACCGAAACCATGCACGTACTGAACGACATCACCAACTTGGTTGATTGTGATATTCAACATGATAATCAGTGCAATTGTTCCCGACGCCAGGATCAGGCAGACGCACAGCCGCCCGCGTCCCTTGGTTGCATCCGCACTTTGCGCACAGCGATCCGCAATCACGCCGCCCAGCCAGTTGCCGCACGCCGTGCCGGCCAGCATGACGCCGATGATTCCCGTCCACGTGAACAGCGAAACCCCGAACAGTTGCGCGAGCAACCGCGACGCGGTGATTTCCAAGGTCATGCCGCAAAAACTGCACAGAAACACGATGAGGCACGCCATCGGCATACTGAATAACGCAATTGATTTGTTCGGTGACAGGCTACTGTCACTCGACGCCCGAACCACACGATCGGCACTTTGTCCCCCCGTGAGTATTAACGCCGACAGTCCGGCAGTGCCCAGGAGTAACCCGGCGGTCGCGTACACGATTGCGTTCACCGTGAACGTCGGAATTAAAACATAGCCGGTTGCAAAGTTGCCGACCAAACAACCCAACGTGCTGAGGGAAAAGATCATCCCCGCGACTCGGCCCACATGTTGTTGATCCGGCAACCCCGCTTGAATTGATAACGGCGTCAGCAAACTTAATATAAACCCCACCGGGAAACACATCGTCACTGCCAACACGGGGATGCGAACTTCGATTGGCAACATAAGATGACAATGTGTTGCGTTCAATATCATTGGCAACATCACCATCCACAACGCCGCCAGCGCCCCACACACTAGCACGACAGCCAACCGACGCGGGTTGACAACCCGGCTCGCCAGTTTGCCGCCGTACACATTTCCCAACGCAATACCGGCCAGGAAGGAACCAATCACGCCGGTCCAGGTTTCCAACGACGACCCTACGAACGGTGCTAACAATCGACCCGCGACAAGTTGCAACACCAACAACCCCGCATTCGCAAGAAAAACAATCGCCCCTACGGTCGCCCATTGCAGTGTGTTGATCCGTCGGAAGACTCGTGACGCATCGGTTGTCGGGCGGTTCATTCCGCATCCTCGTGGCTTCCGGTTTCAACACGGAATTCGGCGTCCGAACCGTCGGCACGCCGTACTCCGTTGAATTCCCGCTAAAATACGAACTTGCTGCTTCGCGTGGTGAGAATTGGTCTTACCCGGTCACTTATTTCCTCGCCGCGGCCTTGTGCCGTTGGCCCACGAACACGTCACCATGACCACACGATTCGTCATCGGTATTGATCTGGGTACGACCAACTGCGCGCTGGCCTACGCGGATACCGGGGCAGGGGGCGACCCCAAAGCCAAGCCGTTCGGCATCCCCCAAGTCGTGAATCCGGGCATCGTGGAAGACCGGGAATTGCTGCCGTCGTTCCTGTATTTGCCGGGGGCCAATGAACAACCCGCCGGGGCGTTGAAACTACCTTGGGACGCGGAGCGGGATTACTGCGTCGGCGAGTTCGCCCGGAACTTCGGCGCGAAAGTTCCTACGCGGTTGGTGGCTTCGGCGAAGTCGTGGCTGTGCCATCCGGGTGTCGATCGCACCGCACAAATTTTGCCATTTCGCGCTATCGAAACCGACCGCCGCGTCTCCCCGTTGGACGCCTGCACCCGCTACTTGAAACACTTGGCGGAGGCGTGGAATCACGTCATGGCCAAGGCGGTTCCAGAACATCGGCTGGAAGTGCAAGAGGTCATCATCACGGTGCCCGCGTCGTTCGATGCGGCGGCACGGGATTTGAGCATTGAAGCCGCCCGCGCGGCCGGTTTGGAGAACGTGACGTTGCTCGAAGAACCGCAAGCGGCGTTCTATGCGTGGCTGGACGGCCTCGGGGAAAAGTGGCGTGATTCGGTGAACGTGGGGGACATGGTTCTGGTCGCGGATGTCGGCGGCGGCACGACCGACTTCACGCTCATTGAAGTGGGCGAAGAAGGAGGCAACTTGGCCCTGACACGCCTAGCGGTCGGCGATCACTTGTTGCTGGGCGGGGACAACATGGACCTTGCAATCGCCCACACCGTGGCGGCGGCACTGGCAAAAAATGACAAGAAAATCGACCAATCGCAAATGCAACAACTCACGTATGCGGCCCGCCAAGCGAAGGAGCAAATCCTGAGTGACAGCACGTTGTCATCGGCCCCGGTGACGATTCTTGGCAAGGGGCGTTCGGTGGTCGGTGGCACGATCAAGTACGACTTGCCACGGGCGGATGTCGAAAAAGTCCTCATCGACGGCTTCTTCCCGGAATGCCCTCGGGACGCCGAACCGATGCGGGCGCGGAGCATCGGCCTTCAAGAACTCGGCTTGCCGTATGTCGCGGACGCGGGGGTGACCAAGCATCTTGCACACTTCCTGTCTCGGCAAGCAGAGGCTCTGGCTAGCCGCGAACGACCAACGACCAAGAAGAAAAAGGGCGGCTCGGACGCGGTGGCGTTGCCGACGGCGGTGCTGTTCAACGGTGGCGTGTTCAAAGCCGACCCGTTGCGGAATCGGTTCATGAGCGTGTTGAACAGTTGGGCAAAATCCGCGAAGGCCGAAGCGGTTCGCACGCTTGCGGGGATCGACCTCGATCTTGCGGTGGCACGCGGGGCGGCGTACTACGGCATGGTGCGACGCGGCAAAGGCGTGCGGATTCGCGGCGGTACGGCGCGGGCCTATTACATCGGCGTGGAGGTTGCCACGCCCGCTGTGCCCGGAATGTTACCGCCGTTGAAGGCACTATGTGTCGCGCCGTTCGGCATGGAAGAAGGTACGGAGGCGGATGTGCCCGGCCAGGAATTTGGGTTGGTCGTGGGTGAAGAAGTGGAGTTCCGGTTCCTCGGGTCCACCGTCCGCCGCGACGACAAGCCCGGCACCGTGGTCGATGACTGGGAAGAGCAAATCGACGAACTGTCGCCGATGCGGGTGACGCTGGAAGGCAAAGCCCAACAAGGTCGCGTTGTCCCGGTTCACCTGCACAGCAAAGTCACCGAAGTCGGCCAACTCGAACTCTGGTGCCACAGCCGCGACGGCAAGCAACGCTGGAAGCTCGAATTCAACGTCCGCGAAGGCCGCTAACAGACAGGAAAAAACGATTCACCACAGAGGCACAGAGACACAGAGAAGACAAATCCAATTCAGTTTTGTTTTCTCTGTGTCTCTGTGCCTCTGTGGTTAAACTGCTTCACAGTATCTCCACGCCGGTTTCGCCGTCGGTGATGTCGCCGATGACCCAGGCTTCCCCGAGGTGCTTGACAATCGCCGGGGCGACGGTCGGTTTGGCGATGACCACGAAGCCGATGCCGTTGTTGAAGACGCGGTCCATTTCGCTGTCGGCAATGTTGCCTAGCTTTTGCAACAACGCAAACACCGGGAGTTGTGGCCAACTGCTGCGTTTCAGCACCGCGCGTTTGCCGGGTGGGAGGATTCGCCCGATGTTGTCCGGCAGCCCGCCGCCAGTGATGTTGGCCAGACCCGTGACCGGGAATTTTTCGATCAGGTCGCGGATGAGTTTCACGTAAATGCGGGTGGGCGTGAGGAGCGTATCACCGACCGTGCCGCCCAATTCCGGAACGTGCGATTCGACGGTGAGTTGGGCGGCGTCAATCACCTTGCGAACGAGGCTGTAGCCGTTGGAGTGAATGCCGCTCGACGCCAGCCCGATCAACACGTCTCCGGTTTCGATTGCTCGGCCATCAATGATCTGGTCCCGCTCCACGACCCCGCTACAAAACCCGGCCATGTCGAAGTCGCCCGGCGCGTAGAAGTCCGGCAGAATCGCGGTCTCGCCGCCCACGAGCGAACACCCGGCTTCGAGGCACCCATCACTGATTCCCGTCACCAATTGCTTCGACAGTTCCGGATCGTCCGTGGGCATCGCAATGTAATCGAGAAACACCAGCGGTTCGCCGCCGGTACAAATCAGGTCGTTCACGGACATGGCAACCAGGTCGATGCCGACCGTGTCGAACTTCCCCATCAATCGCGCAATCTTGAGCTTCGACCCGACGCCGTCCGTGCAACTCACCAGCACCGGGTGCCGGTACCGCCCGTCCGGGTTCAAGTCAAACAGGCTCGCAAACCCGCCCGACCCCTTGCCCCCCTTGCGGGCCGGAAACGGCGGCGGCACCACCCGCTTGGAGTCCCACGTCCGCGCCAACAGCGGAGCAATCCCCGCCATCGTCTCGGCGTACTTCTCCAGGTCCAGCCCCGCCATCTCGTAAGTCCACCGCGCCGGTTCCGCCATGAGATCCTCTAAGTGCGAGAAGAATTTTAGGATGCTTGAACGATCAAGATTGATAGGTAGTGATGATAGCTGATGGGACGGTGCCCGGATACTCGCCCCAGGTTAAACACTTGGCGGTCGCGTGAAAAACGGTTGTTGACCTGCACCGCCCTTGATGTAGCTAACTGCGATTTGCCCGGCGTGTCGCCGAGATTCCTCACTGCCCCTATGGAAACTGGGAGAACTCTCGGAAGTTAAGAATCTGACTGCTACTGTGCGGCCTGTATACCATTTCGGCCCGCCAGTCCGCCAAGTGACTCGCGGCCCTGATAATTGTCATGGCCCGTTTCGATTTCCGATGCCGCCCGACGACCGTAACCTGGTCACCACCCATGCCCCAGAAGAAATCAACCACATGAACCTTCGACCCAGACGCGAAGTGTTTTGTGCCCCGCCGTGTTGTGACCGCTGTCGCCGCCGATCAACAGCCAGACGGGCTAGCAACAGCCCCTTGGTTCCAACGCACGTGGACGACCTCACGAACCCGGTGCGGCGGCGGTTTGGCCGACTCGCAGTGTGTGTGGCAACAGGTGGTGTTCCGGCTTGTGGCGCTTGGGGTCGGCCAATGCTCGCAACAAGACTTGCACTGCGGTCCGGCCCATCAGGTACCAATCGACTTGGTGACAGGTGAGGCCGGGGACTTCCTCGCCTCCGGCTCCCAGAACACTGACATCATCCGGTACGCGCAGTCGCCGCCGCCGTAACTCTTCGATCGCAAAAAACGCGAGTGAGTTGTTGAAGCAGTACAAGGCCGTGGGTCGAGGCTTGAGGCCAAGAAAGTGGTCGATCATCTCACGCGAGCAGGACTCGGTCAGGTCGGTTGAGATCTCCCATGCTCGCCGATGTGGCAGGCCGGTATCACGCAGCGCCTGGCGATACCCCAAGGGCCGCCAGCGGTTCATATCGGCGCGGCTCCAGTGCCCGTAAGCAATTCGCCGGTGCCCTAACTTCGCCAGATACGCGACCGCCAGGCGGGCACCCCCGACGCAATCGTCGCGGACCGAATGGATGTGCGGCTGATTGGTGTCTTCGTCGAGCAGAACCGCAGGCAAGCCCCGGGTGGCCAGGTGCCGGAGCTGTTTATCTTCGGCGTAAGACGCGAAAATTAGACCGCGCAGGCGAGAGTTCTCGCCAAGTTGCCGAGCCGCTTCGCGCCACCGCGTGTGGGGCAGATGCTGGGCCTCCAACTTGAATCCCGCTGCGCCTGCTTCCGCCAGTGCCCCGTGCAGCATCAGACCGCTGATGCCGCGGTTCGCCACTTCTTCCTGTCCACCGACACTCACAAAATCGGTTTGGAGGTAACCCAAGAGCTTGGTTTCGGCGGCCTTGATCTCCCCTGAAAGACGGGCGGGCTGAATGAAGGTGCCCCGGCGGCGGATTTTGAACAGCAGCCCCTCGCCCTGTAGGGTTTCGGCAGCCATGCGGATCGTCTCCCGGCTGACGCCGAGTTGTTCGGCCAGTTCGACTTCTGTCGGCAGCTTGCCGTCGGGAAAGTGGTCCTCGACAATCGCTTGACGCAAGGCCTGCTCGACCTGTGCGGTCAGGCTGAGCGGCCGTTTGAGTCGATCAAACGAGCCGGACTCGTTCTTCACTTTCCGAGGTATGCCTTTTTGAGCCCTTTGCATCGTAGGATCCTAAGTTGTGACTCGAAAAAACCGTTCGTTAGTCCCCAGTCATGGTCGTCATTTACAGTTATACAATCGCCTGGTGTTAAATGCCAAGCGCCTGGACTTGGGAACGCCCCCGAGGTAAGATCACCCTCGAGTTACCCAGGACTGGGATTTTCTCTTTAACGAGGCCGTGCGTGTGTCGTTTCGGCTGGGTGGATGGATCAAAAATGACTGTTCCACCCG
>JANLRE010000202.1:0-2432 GCA_031368205.1 Fimbriiglobus sp.
TTGCCGGTCTTTTTGGCCAAGCCTTCCACGCTGGTATCGGTCAGCCCGAGGTTCAGAATCGTGTTCATCATCCCTGGCATCGACAGTGCCGCACCGGAGCGGACGGACACCAAAATTGGGTCAACCGGGTCGCCGAACTTCTTGCCGCTGAAGTCGGCTTCCGCTTCCATCTTCTTGATGGCTTCGTTGATTTCCGGAATGGCCGCTTCCGGAATCTTCTGTCCGAGGTCGTAGAACGCCGCGCACACTTCCGTCGTGATGGTGAACCCCGGCGGCACCGGAATCCCGATCGTACACATTTCGGCAAGGTTCGCACCCTTCCCGCCGAGCAACTCCTTCATCGTGCCATTGCCGTCTGCCGACTTACCGCCGAAATAGTACACATGCTTCGTAGACATCGGAACAAATCTCTGGAAGGGAGGAACCGTTCGCCACCGCAATGGGGCCGTGAACAACTATCGCAGTCTGATTTAGCGGAACGTCTGGTGATAGGCAAACCGATGGGCATCGGGTAGAATTGCGAAGTCAAGCAAAAACCGGAGACCAGACGATGTACAGCATCACCATCGACAAAGACACGATCCCAACCGAACTGATCCCTGGCGTCGAGGCCGCGAATCAGCAACTCATCGAGACGTTGCAATTACTCGGCGAAGTGTACGATGTTATCACCGCGAAGTGGCACGGGGGCACGGTCCGGGGTCAACAAAAGGTTTTCTTGGATTTAGTGACGGACTACGAAGGCAAAGAATATTCGGTTCGGGACTACGCCTTTTCTCCCGTCGAATTGAGTGACCACGACCCTGACAAGCTTCAATGGATTTTGTGGACTCCGATCAGCAAGTTTCGAATTGAACTGTCACGACTGAACAGGGATTTTCTCAAAGCCGCTTTCTCTCGATCCGAAGCGATGGAAACAACGGGAGTCGAGTGACGATGTCCAGGCCCACATTATCGGAGCAGATCGACGAACTGAGGCAGCAAGTGACTGCCCTGAAGATCGTGGCTGCACGTGAAGAAGCGTTGAACCTTTCGCACCAGAAAGATCTCGATCGCCTCCGTGCGTCTATCGACAAGCTTTCGGACAAAATCGCAGCACTCGACAATCGCCTCACATCTCTCGAAGAACGCACCAAGTCGCTGGAGAGATTGAACGACCGCACTTGGCAAATTGCTCCGATGGTCATTTCTGTTGCTGGGGTTCTGATTTCCCTTCTCGTCGCTTACTTCAAAAAGTGAACACTGTGCGGAAAAAACCTCACCCTGTGTCGTGTTCATCAGCAACATGACCGCTTCGCAACTGGCCGAATGGTTCGATGCTCACGCGGCACCTTTAACGCTCTTCGCGCGGCAGCACTGTTGCGATCCTGAAGCCGTTGTGCAGGATGCGTTTTGCAAGTTTGCGCAACAACGCACACTGCCGGACGAACCTGTCGCATGGCTTTATCGTGTGGTGCGGAACGGGGCGATAGATGCCGGGCGTGCGGAACGGCGGCGGGCGAAGCGGGAAGCAATCGTGGCCAAGCCGGTGCGGTGGTTTGCCGAAACGGCGGTCGATGGTCTGGAGGCAATCGAAGCGGAGGCGGCACTGGAATCGTTACCACCGGAACAACGGGAAGTCATCGTCGCGCGGCTCTGGGGTGGGATGAACCTCGAACAAATTGCCGCCACCGTGGGGTGTTCGGCCAGCACGGTGTACCGGCGGTACGAAACGGGTCTTGCGGCTTTGCGCGAACGTTTGGAGGGTAAACCATGATCGACAAACTGAGCCGATTCACCCCGGTCACTGCACTGAACCGGGACGAGATGCTCTTCCAAGCGGGCCGCGCGTCCGTTCGCCCTCCACGCATCTGGAAGTGGCTGGTGGGTGGCTTGACGCTGTCTCAATCCGTCACGCTAGCCGCATGGTTTTGGTTGACGCCGATCACCAGCAATCCGGTCGTACCCACTTTAGTTGTTGAAGCCACGCCACTGTTGATTCCCGAGACACCACCACGGGCGCCAGCGTCCCTGACACCCGACCCGAGTTCGTACCTCGAACTGTCTCGCCGCATGACGGACGACGGCTTCCCGCGCTCGGCTCCTGGTCCGAACGAGACCGGGCCGGTTTCACCACCGTTGACTGCTGGTAGCCGACTCAGCGCGAGTCATCACCTGAACTTTTAACCCTGAATCATATTAGGAGTGCGCCATGCACAGACTCTGCTTCCCCGTGTTATTCCTGGTCCTCACGACTTCGATTTGCCAGGCTCAACCCGAGCCGGAGCCGGTCGATGATAAAGTTACGATCCCGCTGACGCTCTCCCCGGCGCAATTGCCGAAGCCACTCTCGCGGTATTACCTCTACCCAGAATACGGCGACCTGCAACCGGGCGAGCGCGTGTCCGGGTTCATGAAATGCTACATGGAGCAGTCGTTTTTTTTTAAAGGCG
>JANLRE010000244.1:0-2862 GCA_031368205.1 Fimbriiglobus sp.
CACGCGGATCGCGGCGACAAAGTCGCACACAGCGATCTGAAAGGGAATCCAGCAGCCGGTCTTTCCACAACTTGAGGGAGGCACGGGGCCACGCCGCACTCGCCATCAGTTTCACTTCGTTCGGTTCAATGCCGATCACGGAGGCGGTCAGCGCAAACTCATCGACATCAACGATCACGATGGATGCGTTGCCGTGCGCTTGCCGTCGAATCGGCACCACCCAATCGGGGCGGCTCCCGTCCCGTTCTGATGATTCAATCTCGGGCGGCGTACCACCCAAAATCCACGCCGCCCGATGTGCCGCCACGGCCAACGGGGCGACGACCGAACCCCGCAACGGCAACCCTGCCTTCGCGCACAACTCCAACACGGTTTTGACTTGGGTGGCTGTTAAATAAGTCGGGAGGCTGATCGCCGCAGTTTGGGATTCCTCACATACCGGCCCACTGATTTTTTCAAAGGTTGCGAGCAGCGCGGACTCGGGCGTCACCTTCGCTCGACCGACTTGCCATTGTCGGGCGTGGCCCAGTTGGGGCAAAAAGTTGCTGCAAACGAGGTGCGGCAGCTTGCGACAAATCTCAACGCCCACGGAGCCAACTTCGGGTGTCTTTCGATCCAGATTGATGAACAGCGGCATTTCATCGCTGGTGTCATCCAACTTCAAAACCCGCCCCCGCCCCACTGCCGACGACACCGCTTGCGCCCGCGTGGCGTTCAGGTCAATGCCAACGACCTTCGACTGATCCGGAGGTGTAGGCTGCTTGCGGTTGCCGAATCCAAACATACGCGAAGCCTCGGGCATTTCAGAAGATTCACCACAGAGAGAAAACAAATCCACCTCACCCCCAACCCCTCTCCGATACAGAGAGGGGAGCAAAACCGTCTTTGCTTGTTCCCCCTCTCCGTGTCGGAGAGGGGGTTAGGGGGTGAGGTTGCAGCTCCATCCCTACAAAACCGTTCAGGATTCGCCGTGGTGAATCCGGATTTCTTGGTCCACAAGCCATTCGTTGCATCAGTCCGGAAATTACGAATTCACGAACTCGACCATCTCGGGTTTCGGATCGTAGAGTCGCAACAGCAGGTGTTCCTGGCAGTAATCTTGGCAATCAATGATGAGCGTTTCTTCGCTGCGTTGGACGGCGTGCAGGAAATACATCAACACGAGACTGAGGGCCAACGCGATGAACGTGCAATCGAATGCGATGGCGAGTTGGTCGGTGGCGGACTTGATGAACTTCGCCATCTCCGCTTCTTGCGAACTCGCCATGCTCATGCCGCCGGCTAGCCCGCGAACCGTGCCGAGGAATCCGATTGCGGGAATCGCCCACGCCAGATAGTTCACGGTGCCCATCGTCGTGACCAACCGCGACGATTCGACATCCGCTTGGTTTCGCACCACTTCGGCGACATCGGGGGCGGCTTTGCTGATGGCGTACTTGTTCAACCCAAGGCGGATCATGTTCGCCAAAATGTACGGCCCGCTGCGTGCGGAGACTGTGTCCACTTTGCGGGACAACGGTCGTGAGTCTTCCGGCAAGATGCGGGCGCCCTCGTCCGTCGGCAACAGGTCGTGGGCGAACGCCCGGCGTTGCCGAACCACTTCGCGCCACCGGCTAAACAGGATTAGGCTCGCCCACGCGAAACAGAAGTAACAGGCGGCTTGCTCCGGACCAATGAACAACCGGCCTAGCCGTTCCGGGTTCCACTTCGCCAGGAACGCTTCGCGGCTTTCGATGGTGCCGGTGTAATTCCAGAGCGGAACGACAACGACGGCAACAATCACCAGCGCGACAACCAGAAGCACCCACTCGCGGACGGGGCGGTGCGTGGATTGAATCGACATCGTGTTCCTTTCCCTGTCACACTGGCAAGAGCCTGCGTCCCATTGTTGCGTGCCAACGGGACAGGTCAAGCACTTCAGCGAAAGCATTTGAATTTCTGGGTGGCCCATTGCCGTCGGTGCTAGCGACGGGGTAAGCTGCGTAACCGAACGTCACGATCCCGCCGGAGTGCCTGTTATGCAATTTACCAAAACTGTCCCCGTTGGGCTGATTGTATTGTTTGCCCTGACGCTACCTGCGTTGTCGCAACTGAAGGACGCGCCGCACAAGGACGGCTTCCCGAAGTTCAAAGTGCAAGAAGTTCTCACGGATTTAACCATCGGCTATGCCGTCATCACGGCGGACGTGAACGGCGATGGCAAGCCGGACATCGTGATCGTGGACAAGCATCGCGTGATGTGGTTGGAAAACCCGACGTGGAAACGGCGCATCATTTTGGAGGGCAAAACCAAACCGGACAACGTTTGCATCGCGGCGGCGGATTTTGACGGGGATGGCCAAATCGACTTCGTGATCGGCGCCGGCTGGAAGCCGTTCGACACCAAAACACCCGGCACGCTGCAATGGGTCAAGCGGGGGAAAACACTGGATGACGAATGGACGATGTACCCGATTCCGTGCGACGAACCCACCGTCCATCGCGTCCAAGTTGGCGACATCGACCACGATGGCAAACCCGACATCATCCTGGCCCCGCTCATGGGTCGAGAATCCACCGCCGCGAAAAACTGGATGGACGGCCGCCCGGTTCGCATCCTTTCGTACCCCACCCCCGCCGACCCCACGAAACCGGAGAACTGGAAACCGACAGTGATCTCGGAAGAACTTCACGTCGTTCACGGCATCCAACTGACCGATGCAAAGCTCAAGGACGGTAAACAGACAGGACAGGAACTGTTCACCGCGAGTTATGAAGGGGTAAGTGCTTACACACCGCAGTCGGACAAACAGGGCGTGAAGTGGCGACCTAGCTGGTATCTCCTAGGAACGGGCGATCAATCAAAACCTACGAGTAATCGCG
>JANLRE010000260.1:0-3061 GCA_031368205.1 Fimbriiglobus sp.
GGCTCTATTTTTTTTTTGGGGGGGTCCCTCTTCCCCCCCCCGCGTCCTAAAATTCCCGCGCCCCCCACCCTCGACCCCAACCTACAAAACGACCGTCGGTTCACATCAGCAATTCCGGGATCACTTTGCCTTCGGCGAGGGGGACGGTGCGGCCGATGGGGGTTTGGTTGAGCTTCGCGGGGTCGATGCCGACGGCGGTGAGGATGGTGGCGTGCAGGTCGCCGATGGCGATGGGGCGGGTGGGATCTTTCTTGCCTTCGGGGTCGGTTTCGCCGAGGACTTGACCGCCGCGAAAGCCACCCCCGGCGACGGCGATACTGAAGCCGGTCGGCCAGTGGTCGCGGCCACCGGCGGGGTTGATACTTGGGGTGCGACCGAACTCGCCACCGCAGACGACGATGGTCTTTTCGAGCAGACCGCGCGCCTTCAAATCTTTCAACAGGGCCGCGAACGCCGGGTCGAGGATCTTCAAATTCGTCGTGTGGAACGCATGGTTGTTGGCGTGGGTGTCCCAACCGCCGAGCGTCACTTCCACGCAGCGCACGCCGACTTCGATCAACCGCCGGGCCGCTAGACAGCCGCGCCCGAATGGGGTGTCGCCGTACTCTTGCCGTAAAGCCAGCGGCTCCTTGGACACGTCGAAAGCTTTGAGTTGCTCCGAGGTCATCATCTTGCGAGCGCCGTCCAAGGTGGCGCGGTGTTGCGTGTTGTCGGCCCGCTTTTGCCGACCTTGGGCAAAGGCGCCTTCAACCACTTCCAGATGTTTCAACCGCAGTTCGTCACGCTGTGCAGGAATGAACGACGATGTGTCGGGAACGGCACCGGCGGGGTCGTCGGTGCGGAAGGCATCGTATTTGTCGCCCAGGAACCCGCCCCGGTTGGGCCATTGACCGGGCAGGATGCTGATGTGGCGTGGGATGTCGGTTCCGATAACAGGTAGCTCGTGGCACAGGACTGCACCGATCGAAGGGTGAACAACCGTGGGGTCCGGGCGGAAGCCGGTTTTGAGTGCGTAAGCCCCGCGTTCGTGGTCGCCTTCCTTGCTCACCATCGACCGCAACAATGTGATCGACGGCATGTGTTCCGCGGTGCGTTCCAGACCAGTCGCCAGTTGAATGCTCTTCACGGCAGTGTCGATCGCGCCGGTTCCGGCGGCGATGCGGGTGCCGGGCTTGGGGTCAAAGGTTTCCAACTGACTCGGCCCGCCGTTCATCCACAACATGATGATCGACTGGGCGGGTTGGCCCTTCTTGGCGGGTGCTTCGGCGGCGCGAGCAAGTATTTGGCTGACCGGCGTGAGCCACGTCAATCCGGCAACACCGGCAAGCCGCAGAAAGCCACGACGGTGCATCTCGGTGTGTGTTAGTGGTTCCATGAGAACTCCGTGGCGTTAATCAGTGTCCAGAAGATGTCTTCGAGGCGGTGCGCCCGTTTCAGTTCCGGGTCGCGTAAAAACGCTTCAAAGTGTGCGGTTTCGGCTGGCGTAGGACGGCGGGTCAGGGTGGCAAGGTACGACACTTCCAACGCGCATGTGTCGTCCGGGGCAAGGAAGCTGATCCGGTCCGAGGCGTTGATCGGATTTTCCTTGATGCGTTCGCGGACGAGTTCGCCATTCATGAGCAGCAAGCGTTGCGGGATCGTGCCGCCCCGATTGTCGAACTCGTCTTCGCCGCTGTCGCCGTAGCGTTGCAGGAAGGTGTTTTGCTGGCCGAATCGCATGAGCCGCAGCAGGATGTAAGCTTGGGAATCACTCGTGGTGATCGACGCCGCTTGCAAGACGCTGCCCGAAACTTGTTCCGGTCGTAACCGCGTGAGTGGGAATATCGCCCACGCCTTTTCTTCGGCTTCACCAATATCCCGGTCGGACTCACTCGCCAGCCGAAACACTTCGCTGCTGGCAATCACCCGGATCAACCGTTGCAGGTCGTAATTGTGGGCAACGAAATCGTCGGCAAGAAACTGCAACGCGGCGGGGATCGGGGTTTCGGTTTCGAGGTTGTCGATGGGGTCGGCTAGCGGCTTGCCTGTCATCAACGCCCACACGCGGTTCACGGTGGCACGGGCGAAGTACGGGTTCTTCGGATGGGTCACCCACGCGGCGAGTTGTTGGCGGCGGGTGCCGGTGCTTGGTAACAGGTCTTCGGCGAACGGCACGTGCGGAGTGACGACCGACTTTTCTTGCGTCTTGCGGTCTTCGACTTCGTACTCACCTGGGCCATCGTAAATCCCGGTCATGCCGACGTGGGTTTGGCCGAAGAACGCGGAGAAGCCTTCAAAATCCCGCCGTTTCCAGGACGAAAACGGGTGGTTGTGACACTCCGCACAATCGAGCCGCAACCCGAGAAATGCCCGCGTCACCCGTCCCGCGAGCCGCACCGGGTTGGGGACGTTTTGCTTTTCGTTGTCATTCTGCAACGTCACGCTGATGAAATTGGTCGCGGGCTTGTCGGTCCAAAGTCCCTCACCCGCGATCATGTCGCGCACGATCTGGTCGTAGGGCCGGTTCATCGCCAGCTCGTCGCTCAGCCAAGCCACGTACCGCCGCCGGCGGTACAGAATGAACGGCCCGTCCTCGGTCCCGACCGTGGCCCGTGCGAAGCGTTCCGCGAAGTAATCCGCAAACCGGCGATCGTGCAGGATGTGATCGAGCCACCACGGTAAACGGTCCTGGGGTGGCAGCGCTTCGAGTTGGCGAATCTCTTCGAGCGACGGCACGGTGCCCATCAACCCCAGCGACAGCCGCCGTGCGATCAGCAAATCCGGGGCGACAGCTACGGGTTGAATCGCTTCTTTCTTCCACTGGTCGCGGAACGCATTGTCCACCCGCGCGACACTCGCAACGAACTCGATGTCGCGGTAGGTGCTCACGTCGTATTGGGTGATCGGCGTCGGTTCACGGGGTGGCATAAGGTTCGCGCCGAGTGCGACCACGCCGCCACACACCAGACCGATGAACAACAAGTTGCGTAGCCAGATCATGTCCAGACCCTGTTGGGAGATTGCATCAAGCTGTACCACGCCGCCGTGGGGAAGGTTTCATCTTCCCGGCGAACCGGCTGCG
>JANLRE010000274.1:0-14686 GCA_031368205.1 Fimbriiglobus sp.
CCTCGGCAACCGGAGGCCGACGAGTACGGGTCCACGTCGAGAACCCACACGGCGACCTCCGACCTGGACTCTTCGCAACTGCCAAATACCTCGTCCCCGTCGCCCACACGGAATCCGCCCGCCGACAGGCTTACGAACGGCTACGAGAGCGGTTCGCCCTCCGGGTGTTCGTGAACCCTTGGGACGGCCCGTCTACCATACTGGCCGATGGGATGCTGACTCAGGCAACAACGCACACCGGATTGACCCTGGCCGTTCCGGAAAGCGCCGTCATCGACACGGGAAGCCGCCGGGTGGTCTACCTGGAATCAATGGCAGGGATGTACGACGCGGTCGAAATTCGCCTTGGGCGGCGTTGTGGCGACTACTACCCCGTCCTCAGTGGTCTGGACCCAGGTCAGCGCGTCGCCTCCGCCGGCGCCGTGCTACTGGACGCCGAAACCCGACTGAACCCGAGCCTAGCGGCCAGCTACTTTGGGGCCGGTTCCCGAGGCACAAGCTCTCCGCCATTACCGGCCCCACCTAGCACGCCGACGGTAGACGATGGCGTCCTTGTGAAGCGACAGAAGATTTGCCCCGTAACGGGTGAGCCGCTGGATTCAATGGGCGGTCCGGTGCGGGTGGACCTGGACGGGCGAGCCGTGTTCGTCTGCTGCAAGTCGTGTGAAAAACCGCTACGCAAGACGCCCGCCGAGTACCTCGCCAAGTTGCCGAAATGATCGACCAAATCATCACGTTTTCCGTCCGCCGCCGCTGGCTCGTCATTGGCATCGCGGCACTCCTGACTGTCTGGGGCAT
The DNA here is from genome assembly GCA_031368205.1 of Fimbriiglobus sp. Classification (GTDB taxonomy): domain Bacteria; phylum Planctomycetota; class Planctomycetia; order Gemmatales; family Gemmataceae; genus Fimbriiglobus. The sequence continues at coordinate 799 of JANLRE010000274.1, forward strand.
TCGGGCCACCCTCGTCACCCCGGTGGACGCCATTCCGGATTTATCCGAAAACCAGGTGCTGGTGTTCACACCGTGGCCCGGCTACGGCCCACGAGAAATCGAGGACCAAGTCTCCTACCCACTGGCATTGGAACTGAAGGGATTGGACGGGGTCCGGGTGGTGCGATCGTCGAGCGACATCGGGTTCTCGTCAATCGCGGTGATCTTCGAGGACTCCGTTTCCTGGGAGGTTGGCCGGAAGCGAGTGGGCGACGTCCTGGCCCGCTCCGCGTCTCGCTTTCCCACAGGCGTCACGCCGAAACTCGGCCCGGACGCCGCCGCCACAGGACAGATTTTTTGGTACACAGTTGAAGGCGGGAACACCGATCCCGGTCGGTTGCGGGCGATCCAGGACTGGTACGTCGGCCCGCAGTTGGCCGCAGTGCCTGGGGTCGCCGAAGTGGCCAGTGTCGGCGGGCTGGCACTGGGATATCAAGTCGAACTCGATCCGCAACGTCTGAAGGTTTACGGCATTGCCCCTAGCTTCGTGGTCACCGCAATATCTCGGGCGAACGTCTCGGTCGGGGGGAACGTCGTCCACAAAGGGAACGCGGAGTATGTCACCCGTGGGGTGGGCTGGCTAGGAGCGAGACAGGGGCAACCCGACGCGGGCTTCGAGCCGCAACGAGTCATCCGAGACCTGGAGAACGTTGCGATCACGGCTGCCGACGGTTCCCCACTCACGCTCGCCGAAGTCGCCCGTGTGTCGCTCGGTTCCCAGCCTCGTCGGGGCATTTTGGAGAAAGACGGGACGGAGGCGACCGGCGGTGTCGTCCTCATGCGACATGGTGAGAACGCCCTGGAGGTCTCGCGCCGACTTCGCGCCAAGATCCAGGAACTTCAGCCGGGCTTGCTACCCGGCGTGCGGATCGTTGTCGTGTACGACCGCACGCCGCTAATCCAGACCACCATTAGCACAGTCACGCGCACCCTCATGGAGGCGATCTTCACCGCGACCGTGTGCATCGTCCTCGTCCTACGCCACGTCCGCACGGCGCTGGTCGTGGCCGTCACCCTACCGTTGGCCGTGCTGCTCGCGTTCGGGTTAATGGACCTCTGCCGCCGCGTCGGGTTGGTCACGGTCGAGTCGAACCTCATGTCCCTGGCCGGTCTCGCAATTTCGATTGGAGTTCTCGTCGATTCGTCCATCGTCACAGCGGAAAACGTGATGCACCGCTTGAAACGCCGACACGGTAACGCGCCGGTGTACGGCGACACGCGCGACGATGTGCTGGCCGCGTGCAAGCAGGTCGGGCGGCCCATCGTCTTTGCAATGGCCATCATGCTCGTCTCCTTCCTGCCGGTGTTCGCGCTCGGCGGACTGGAAGGGAAAATGTTCCACCCGTTGGCCTACACCAAGTCGTTCGCCCTGTTGGCGGCAGGCGTCCTCTCCATCACCTTGGTGCCGGCGTTGTGTACCGTGTTCGTGAAGGGTCGGCTCCGATCCGAGGACGAAATCGGTCTGGTCCGTGGGCTAACCCGCGTGTACCGACCTGTGCTGGCGTACCTCCTCGACCGACCGCTTGCGATCGTCTGGCTCTTCGGGGTGACGTTTATCTTTGGTATCGCCCCGTTTGGAAATGATTGGCTTCTCCGTGTGGTTGTGGCGCTCTCGATCCTCGGTTGCATCATGTCAACATCTCGAATCCCGACACGGCTTTTCGCTGGGATGAGTTTGCTTCTCGTGGGGTTGCTGGCCCAGCAAGTCATGACGCCCTTCAAGCACGAGTTCCTCACGCCGCTCGATGAAGGCATGGTCATGGATATGCCCATCACCGTGCCGCGAATGTCCTCGACGCAGGCAGGAGACGACCTACGGGCACGAGACATGACCTTCTGCCGATTTCCGGAAGTGGAGATGGTCGTCGGGAAAGCAGGCCGGGCGGAGACGGCCACCGACCCTGCTCCGCTGGACATGATCGAGACGATGATCGGGTTCCGGCCACGCGAGTTTTGGCCGCGTCGATGCCTCCGTCCCGTAGACGCCGAACAGCAAGCGGCAAAGGTTCTCGATGCACTCCTGGCCCGCAACCTAATTCAATTGCGAGACGGAAGCGCGCAGATTGACATCGTGAACAACGCCGCGATGGAAGCCATAGCCTTGTTCGATGCCCAGATGCGGGAAGTCGCCCACCAACGCAACAAGGAGTTTGAACGCGATCTCGGACCCCGTCTCGCCCGCTTCACAGTCGAGAGGTTACTAGAATTGCTCGACGCCAGTGGGGCGTTATCACGGGCCGACGCTGAGAAAAAACTCACACCCCTCGCCGACACGCTTTTCGCTGGCCACACGGCACACTTAGCGATGGAACCGACCCCCGAAGCGGTCGCCGCGTTGTCACGCGATGTCCTGCGGAAACTCGCCGACCTCGGAACGATCTCACCTGATGCCGACCTCAGTCGAGGAGTTGGTAGCCTGTTGATCCGTGGTGTCCAGTTCACCCGCAGTCTTGTTGGAAGCGACACTTTGACCCTGACGGAGATACTTACTGATACCGTGCGAGATCGCTACCGGGAACTCTGGAAAGCCCACGCCACGAGATTGAATGCGGACCTCCTTGACCGTGGCGCTGGACTCTACACGCGGCTCGTTCTGGAGGCGTTGTTGAATGTCACAGCCGTCACCGATCCTCGGGTGATTGCCGCGATGCAAGACTGGCATCGCGTGCGACACGCCAACCCAGGTCCGGAGAAGCACGCCCACGAACCTGCGGCACACCATCACGGCGACCGGGCGCCACTGCCGTTCCTCGAACCTGTCCCGGACCTCGTTGCTGTTCAATCTGAGTTGACGAAATCATTCGCCCGCAAGCTTTTGCTGTGGCCACGTGACCGCGTGGAATTGGCGGGGTTTGGTGGCGAACTCGACCGCGCGATGCAAATGCCAGGGTGGACCAACGTTTGGACGATGCCGATTCAGAACCGGGTGGACATGCTTACCACCGGGGTGAATACTACGGTCGGCGTTCGCGTCTTGGGCCGCCGTCTGGAGGACGTGGTTCAAGCTTCCGAGGAGATTGCCGCCGTGCTGAAGACGCTCCCTGGTGCCGCCGACGTGATCGCCGACCCGGTTCGTGGCAAGGGGCACCTGGAGGTTTTCCCCGACCGAGAGAAGGCGTCACATTACGGTGCCGAAGCTGGGGCGATAACGGACCTTGTTGAGATCGCGGTCGGGGGGCGTGTGGTCACCACAACAGTTGAAGGCCGGGAGCGACATCCGGTTCGGGTTCGTTACGCCAGGGCGTACCGCGAGGACGAGGAGGCCGTGCGTGACCTCCCAGTTCTCGTGCGAACTGGGAAAGGAGTGTCCCACGTGCCGCTCTCCGCCGTCGCGGATGTTCGCATCACCGAGGGACCGGCGACCATCAAGGCGGAGAACGGGCTACTGCGGAACTACGTCCGGCTGAACGTGCGGGGCCGAGACGCGGAGGATTTCGTTGCCGCTGCTCGACAAGCCATTGCAACGCAGGTTAAACTCCCTGACGACGTATTTTGCGAGTGGACCGGGCAGTTTGAACACGCCGCCCACGCTCGCCGAACACTCCGGATCGCCATCCCGGCGGTGGTACTGTTGATCTTTCTAATCTTGTGGTGGACCTACCGCGACCTAGCCGATGCGGGATTGATGCTAGTGGCCGTGCCAGGGGCGCTGGCCGGTGGGGTGATCCTGCAATGGCTACTCGGCTACTCACTGTCGGTGGCCGCCTGGGTCGGGTTCATCGCCTGCTTCGGCATGGCAACCTCCACCGGGGTCATCATGCTCGTCTATTTGCGGCAAGCCATTACCGATGCGGGCGGATTGGCAAGTCTCTCGCCCGAAGACCTCCGGCGGGTGGTGTTGGACGGTGCCGCACACAGGTTGCGACCGAAGCTCTTAACCGAAGCAACCACCCTCTTCGGTCTCGCGCCTCTCCTGCTTGCGACTGGCCCTGGCGCGGAGATCCTCCAACCTATGGTCGTCCCGGTTCTTGGCGGTCTGTTGATCGCCGACGAGGTGATCGACTTGTTTCTACCTGTTCTCTTCTACCACGTTCGTCTCCGTCGGCTGCGTACCACCGAGTAACGGACCGAAGCCGGTTACCAGCCCATCTTGTCGTGGGCGGCTTGCAGTTCGTCGTGGGTGCAGGTGGCGGTGCCGACTTTGGCGACGACGATGGCGGCGGCGAGGGTGGCGAGACGACTGGCGGTTTCCAGGGTGCCACCGACGGCGAGCGTGAGGGCCATCGTACCGGCAACCGTGTCGCCAGCGCCGGTGACATCGTAGACTTCGCGAGCTTGGGCGGGGATGTGAACCGGCGGGCAGTTCGGCTCAAACAGGCTCATGCCATGCGGCCCACGAGTGATGAGGATCGCCGTGTTCGGGCCGAGTTGGGCCACAAGATCGGCGCCAGCCCGGTCCACATCTTCACTCGTGTTTAAGTCCCGGTTCAGCACTTTTCCGGCTTCCAGTTGGTTCGGCTTCACCAAGGTTGCGCCGCGATACTTGTAGTAGTCGGTCCCCTTCGGGTCGATGATGATCGGCAACTTCGCGGCACGGGCGAGTGCGATGAGTTGCGTCACGAAACTGGGCGTAATCACCCCTTTGCCGTAGTCGGACACGACACAGCCCCGCACGGTCGGCAGCACGGCCTGAATGCGGACCAGCAATGCGGCTTCGACACGTGCGGGCATCGCGCCGGGGACTTCGTGGTCGATGCGGACGATCTGTTGGCTGTGCGCGATCACACGGGTTTTCGTGGTCGTGGGCCGGGACGAATCCCGGACCACGGGGCCAGTTTCGACGCCACTTTTTTGGAGCAAATCGCAGACTTGGACCCCGTTGCCGTCCTCGCCGACCACGCCCGCCAATACGGGCTTACCACCGAGACTACTGATGTTCGCGGCTGTGTTCGCGGCACCGCCGGGGACGAAACTCCGGCGGCTCACTTCAACAACCGGAACCGGGGCTTCGGGGGAGATGCGGTTCACGGTGCCCCAGATGAACTCATCGAGCATTAGGTCGCCGACGACCAACACCGGGCAGCCACGGAACTGGGCCAGAATCTCAGCGTTGGTCATAGCGAAGTTTTCAACCCGAATGGGAGACATTTTTGCGGAACCAATGGCGCAACACAACCACGAACTTGACCCAGTCGCCATCGAACTTGCCTCCGGCGTAGCCTGCGGCTTGGGCGGCTTCGACATCGCTGGGCTTATCACCAATCATGATGCCGGGCTTGCCGACCATGCCGAGTTCGGCGGCGGCAGTTCGCAACAGGCCGGGCTTCGGCTTGCGACAGTCGCACCCGTCATCGGGTCCGTGTGGGCAGTACCAACACGGCAACCGCACACCGGACGTGGCTTCAAAGAGTTCGACGAAGCGGGCGTGGACGGCCTTGGCTTCATCAGGCGTAATTAACCCTCGCGCCAGTCCCGATTGGTTGCTGACAACCGCCGGCACGAAACCGAGCGCGACTAACTCCCGCACCGCGTCGGCGGCGCCGGCGATGAGTCGAACATCGGCGGGGTCTTTGGGGTAGCCGACATCGTGCATCAGGGTGCCATCCCGATCCAGGAACAGCAGGGCATGGCGTGGCATGACTCGAAAGCCCTCTTGCCGTGGCTGGCCGGGTTAAACGTAGTCTGAAAAGTCGTCCGGTCCGAATCCCGGCCCGCTCAGTTCGGTGATGCGTTCAAGGACAGCCCGGTGTCGGGGTTCGGTGCTGCTGACCTGTGCAAGAGTTGTCGCCCGCTTCATGAGGCGGTTTGTCTCCCGCCACGGCGGCGGGCGGTCCTTCGCTTTTCCGAACGCAGCCTCGATTTGGTGCAGCACGAACACGGGGTTCTTCGGGAACTTCACCGCGAGGTTCGCCGCGTACTTCTCCAGAACTTTCCACTTGGCCTGCAACAAGCAGTACGACCCCAGGTTCTCGAAGTCGATCTCCGGGCTGTCGGTCTCGTGTGTTCGGAGAATGAGATCTTCGATCTTTTTCACGTGGGTTTTTTGGCCGCGGTACTCGATCCCTTCCAGGGTGTAGCTAATCAATCCCGCCCCAGCAGTCATCACTTCTCGGGGGGTGGCGGGAACGCCGAGCGCAGTAATGAGGGCGAGTTCATACGGCTTGCGTTGGGCCGGTTTGAACTTTGCCAGCCCCACGTCCACGGCCATAAAAAGTGCGGCAGCCACCCGACCGTGCGGTAGTGCCTCAACCCGGATGCGATGCTGTTCGGCTAGTTCCTTGTTCCCCGCTTTGAGTGCCAGCAGGGTTCGTAACGACCAGTAGCCAGCCTCCAAGCCGTCCCGGCAAAGCTCTTCACTTTCGCCAAGTCGGGATTCCCCCTTGGCCACGTCACCCGCAATTAAGTGCTTCCGTGCGGCAGCCAGATAGCCACATCCGGCATACGTTCGCAGCGATTTATCCAGGGGGTTGTTGGCAAGCGCTTTGCGATAGTACTCCAACCCGCCCTCGGCGTTGCCATTCCGCACCAACATCGTGGCCAGAGAAGTCATCATCGTGATGGCGTTGGGGTTGTGCTCGATCAACTTTTTGGCCACGGCTTCGGCTTCCGCGAACTTCTCATGTTCCTGGAGGTAGTCGAACAGTTCTTTGGCAGGAGCTTCCCAATCCGGGGCGAGTGCGATGGCCCGTTGCCAAAGTGGAATTGGGTCCGGTGATTTTGGTTGCGGCGCTCGTTGAACAACGAGTGGCCCGCGCGCGCCGCCCATGAGGCGTTGGAACGCGGCTTGCAAATCGTCCGCCGGATCGCCGTCAAGCTCGGCGGCATCCGCTGCCAGGGAGCCGACCCGGAACAAAATAATCGCCCTGGCGCGCTGGGCTATGTCGGGCGGCCAGGAGTCCGGGTGCTTGCTCAACCAGTTGTTGTAGAGGTTCCAGAATCGAATCGCTTCGTGGTGGTCTTGGGCTTTATCGAATGCCAATGCGTTGATGCGGTTAAAATCCGGGTCGTCGGTCGGCTTCCCGAACAGTCGCAAATACTTGGGCAAGTCTGTGGGGTCACCGTGACCGAGGATTGCGCGGTACAGGATGTTCGCCAGCTTCGGCACCAAGCGGGCGTCGCGTTGCCGAACAATCGGCAGGATCCGTTCGAGCGTCTTGATCGTGTTGGTCAACGGGCGCCCGCGTCCCAGATCCCGGCGCAAATCCCGCAAGCCGTTCAAATAGTTGTCGTTGAGCAGCGTTTGAAATTCTTCCTTCAAACGCGACGCCGTTTGGGGCGGTTGGCCGGCGTGGAAACTGGTGTCGATCGAATCGCGCAACGGCGCAGCGAGGCGGGCCGGTAGGCGTCCGGTCGTTAGGCGCTGCCAGTTCTCGATGGCTCGGGCGTCGTCCCCCGTTGCATACGCCATCAAGCCCCGAATCAGCAGCTTCCAGTCTTGGAACGGCGATTTTAAGCCCAGGGTTTGCAACGCCGCACGGGCCGCTTCGTCGTTGCCGGCTTCATAACTGACGAAGGCTTGAAGAACCGCCTGAAATTCCGCATGTTGCTCCGGCGGCAAGCCCGCTTTGATGCGGGTGCGAATCGCCAGATCAATCGGGTCTTCGGGCGGCGGTGTGGGTGCGGGTGGCGAAGCCGGGGCGGGCGGCTTCTCCCGCTTGGCGAATCGATTTTTCTGTGCCAATTTTGCAGCCTCCAAGCAGAGCGAGCGGGCAGTTCTAAATCTTGTGAATACTATAACGGAACAGACCTTACCTGACGACTGACGGACTATGAGCAACCCCGAAGCCCATCTGCTTTCCCCGTACCGCCCGCCGACGTCGTACCCGGTCACGCTGAACCCGGACGAAGCCGGCGCGTGGCTGTGCGGGTACTTCGCCCTGTGGCACCCGGCGGTGCTAGCGAACCTTCACCGCCCGCCGGTTGCTTCGTCATCGTATGACCACGACCAGCCGAACGAAGGGTGCTTCTACGCCGTCCCGGAAGGGCCGCACCTTTACCAACCTGAGAACTGGTCCGAACGGGTGACGGAGGCAAAAGCGATTGCCTTCACCGCCACGCCGGACCGGACCACGACGCTAGCGAACTTGCGCACGGCCTTCACCAACGTTGGGCAAACATCGCCGTTGTTGGATCTCGCGCCCGAGGTCGTTCAGCAGTTTGCGGCCATCGGTTACGGTTACCTGCTGGTCGAATCGCTGTTCGATGCGAGTGATCATGAACACCTTTTGGACGGCGAAGGCTTCTGGGCCGACGTGCAAAGTGCCGTGCAATCGGCGCACAATCCGGACACCTCCGCCGACATATTGAAACACCTCCGGGATGCCGCCGATAAACTCCGCTCTGCCCGCGAGACGTTGAACACCAACCCGTTTACGTTGCTCGACTGGGTGATTCTGGACGGCGATAAACTCGACAGCCCGTGGCCGCGAACGCTGAGCCGTGGCCTACCCGTAACCGTGCTGGCGTCCGGGGAACTGTTCGAACGCCAAGCCACGGAGTGCCCCGACCGATTCGCGGAATTGAAGGCGAAGTTTCAGCCGAATCTCCCGTCGTCGATTGACCTGGCGTGTGGCAGTTACGCCGAGCGCGAGGACGCCCTACTGCCGCCCGAAAGCCAGTGGTGGAACCTGACCAAAGGCCGCGCCACGGTCCGGCACCTGTTCGGCGTGGAAACCGAACTGTACGCCCGCAAGCGGTCCGCTTACCACACGCAACTCCCGGCGTGGATGACGCATTGTGGCTACCGCAAAGCCTTACTCGTGAGCCTTGATGGTGCCCTGACCCCGTCGCGTAATTCCGCGATTATCAACTGGCCCAGCCCGGACGGCAAGTCGATCGACGCCATTGGCCGCGAACCGCAACCGGCGTCCGACCCGCTCACGTTCTTCAACTTGGTCTACACATTACAACAAGCGATGACGCAGGATTCGTCCCCGATCATCCCGTTCGCCCACAAGGGCACGCTGGCTGCGGTTGGCTACGACGAACTCGTCACGCTGACGGAACTTTCGTCCGCCGTCGGGGAGTTCACCACAGCCACGCAATTCCTCAGCGACCACCCCTACGGCGAGTACCTCGGCACCGCCACCGCAGACGATTTCTTCAACGACGCGCTCGACGAACGGGTGACCACGCTCCACCGACCGGACGCCGTCAGCGGCTTTGCGAAACACCTGCGGTTACGCCGACGACTCGATTCGGCGTTCGCCTTGGCCGCCCTGCACCGCAGTCTCACGCCACCGACACCCGACGATCACATCGAGGTCATAAAGCTGAACAGTCTTGAAGATGCGATCGAAACCCAAGGCGCGAATAACTCCGTCGATTTCGATTCGCTCGGGACTCTGGAAGCGACCTTCGCCCAGAAGCTTGCGGACCGGCTTCAGTCCAGCGCCGCCCCGAACACGCCGGGGATGTTGGTGTTCAACCCGTGCGCGTTTACTCGGCGTGTGGCGCTGGAAATCGACAACTTCGGCGGGGCGATTCCGGTCGTCGATCCGGTGAAAGCCGCTCAGTTTGATGGCAACGCCGCGAAGCTGGTCGTCGAAATTCCCGCGCTGGGATTCGCTTGGATTCCCCGACCCACCGGCAACACACCCGCCCCGAAACCACGCCTGAAGACTACCGAAGGAACGCTCGTCCGCAACGAGTTTTTTGAAGCGGAACTCGACCCGAACAATGGTGGCCTGCGGGCGTTCCGCGACACCCGCACCCGCCTGAACCGGCTCGGGATGCAACTGGTTTTCAACCCCGGCAGCAAGACGCGGGTGCGATCCCTCAACGTGACCAGCGCGGGGACGGCGTTGGGGGAAGTGGTTGCCGAAGGCGATATTCTCAACGAACACGACGCCGTGTTAGCGACATTCCGCCACCGCATTCGCGCCTGGGTTGGTCGCCCGGCACTGGAAGTGCAACTCGACATCATACCCCTACACCAACCGACGGGCTACCCGTGGCACGCCTATTACGGCGCAAGATTCGGTTGGCGTGACGAGCGGGCCGCACTGTTCCGGGGTGTGAACGGCCTGAACGCGAAAACCACTTACACCCGACCCGTCTCCCCCGACTATCTGGAAATCCGCCTCGGTGCGGAGCGAACATTTATCTTCACCGGCGGTCTGCCGTTCATTCAGCGGCACGGCACCCGCATGGCCGACGTGGTCCTAATCCCCGAAGGCGAACACGCCACCCGCTTCGAGTTCCTGTTGGCAATGGACCGCGACTACCCGATGCAAACCGCCACCGGCTGGGTGGCCCCGTCCCCGATCGTCCGCACCGAACGTGGCCCCCCCAACGGCATGGCCAGCAGTTGGCTCGCCCACCTGGACATGCCGAGCGTGCTAATGACCTCCCTACGCCCTACCCCCGAAGGTCGTGCCATCACCGCGAGATTCCTAGAAACCGCCAACTTCGGCGGCACCACCGATTTCCGCCTCGCCATCCCCCCCGCCCACGCCACCGTCATCACCGGAGAAGGCCACGAAGCCCAAGACATCACCCTCATCGAAACCACCATCCCCCTAGAATTCTCCGCCAGCGAAGCCTTCCGCGTAAAAGTGACGTGGGCGTAAAAAGCGATGGGGTGAGGTGGCAACAAACGCCGGGGTTGAACTTCCTGCGTTAGCTTGTTTGGCAAGAATCCATCGCAGCTCGCTTAGCGCCCCACGCCAGAGGAACGTCGGGCTGCTAGCCGCCGAACGACGGCTGGGCTGCTGAGTCCCCGCAACACGTCCTTGCCGACCCATCGCGGCGTCCCCTTTGGGGTGGCGGCCAGACGCTGCGCCACTTCCATCGCCGCCGCGTTGAGTGCGGCATTCCGTTCGCCGACGGCCCGCAACGCCCAACTAACCCCCTTCTTCACGAAGTTCCGGTCGTCCGCAGCGGCGGCCTCGATGAGCGGTAGGCACGGGATGAACAAGTCGTCGTCAGCCGATTTATTGTGCAACGCCAGGCTCGCCAGCAACGCAAACGCAGCCCGCTTCTCGAACTCCTCCAGCCGATCACTCCACACCGCCACTTTGGAAAAAGCGTGCGTCGTGCGGTCGAACAGGTCGAAGCAAACCGTATCGCAAATGCCCCAGTTGTCAAAATCCCGACACCACCGATCCATCTGCGTCGGCGTCACCCGCGCCGGCTCATCCACCAACGCCGCCAACAGCCGCGCCTCGTACCACCCCGTCGCCCAAAGCCCCGCCGCCAACTCGTGGTCCCGTCCCAACGACTTCGCCAACACCCGCAAGTTCGCCATCGACACCCCCAACAACCGAGGCGTCACGATCCCGAACCGCGCCAAGTTCTCCCGATCCCGCTGCGTACTACGCCCCTCCAACCACGCAACCGCTGCTTGGACTTGGGCCTGAAGGTTTGGCTTGACGGGTGAGGTAGGAACGAGTTTCGTTTTTGGTGGCATCCGGACTCTCAGGTATTACGAAGCGTTTAGAATCGCGCAGTACGGAATCGGACCCGAGCAATTTATACTCCCTTGACCCATTCCCGCACGATCGCCTCCAGCGCCGCACGCTTCATCTGGACATCCCCAGCGTCGGTGAACTTCACAACGGCGAGTCCGTCATCATTCATCTCGTGTATTTGATGATGTAGAACGAGACGCCTTGTGGAGAGATGATACCGCAGAAGCGGCCGACACCTGGGATGTCGCGCATTGGCATACAGAGCTTGCCGCCGAGTTCGACGGCTTGGCGTGCGGTCTCGTCGGGGTCGGTCACGGTGAAGTAGACGGCCCAGTGCGGGAGCATCTCGCCCATTCCCGGCAAGATCGGCATCATGCCCGCGACGGTGATGGTACCCAGTTTGAACTGGGTATACGTCCACTCCGGCATCGGCTTGGCTACCGGCGTCCAGTCGAATAGCTCGGTGTAGAACCTCGTCGCACAGCCTACGTCGGTGGTTAGTGTCTCGTACCAACTCGGCGCGCCGTGCAGGGTGCTATCAACATCGGTGCCGTGCATGCTCTTCGGTTGCCACACGTCAAAGTTGGCGCCGTTCGGATCGAAGCAGACGGCCATGCGACCGGCGTCCGAGATGTCGAACGCCGGCTTCACCGTGCCACCCAGCGCGACCACCTTTTCACAGATGGCATCGGCACTCTCGACCTTCACCATGAGACCGATGCAAGGCGGGATGCCCTTGGGTGTGTTCGCACCGTTCAGGTCGAACAGCCCACCAATGTTGCGACCGCCGACCTGGACACCGTGGCCAATCCCCGGCATCTCGAAGTAGCTCCACCCCAACAACTTGCCGAAGAAGTCGCGGGCCTGCTCCGGCTGCGGCGTGAGCATGTTGATCCAGCAAAATTCGCCCGGCTTACGTGTCCCTGTCATGATGGCTCCTTGTACTATTACTTTTGCATCGGCATCGAAATGTGTTGATGTGTCACCACCCATTTGCGAGTGATCTTGCGCAGACAAAACGTCGCCCGCACCCAGTCTTCGTAGGTCTTTCCGTTCGCAGTCGTGCCGCCACAGTGAATGAAGGCGTGGGCAAAAGCAACATCACAACCAACCGTCACGTCAAGATTTTGAAGCTCGAATAGTCCTTCGCCCACGGTGTCCGGTTGCCACTCGTCCCAACTCTTGCGGTAGGCTTCGACACCGTGGTACTTCATTGGCGGTAGGACATCAAAGATCACGACATCGTCGGCGTGGTTGGCCAGGATCGCGTCCTTGTTGTTAAGGCGCGTGTTAGCGGCCCAACTTTGTAGGATGTCCGAAATCTGTTGTTCATCACTCATTATTGAACTCATTATTGAACTCCTTGGTGAAAGTCGGGGATTAACAGCATCTCGTCCAGTCGGTCGTAACTGGAGCCGACACCGTGTGCCATACCGGAGGCGATGGCGCCGTCGCGAGCCTCCTTCGTGGGGTACAACACGGTAAGCATGAGTGAGGTTTTGTTCGCCCGTTCTGTCAGGACAATTGTCGCTAACTGCTCGCCCGATTGGGGAGCACAGCCGAACTCGAACGACTCCGTTCGGGACATCCGTTCGGGCGGCACGACCTCGCGGTAGACGCCGTGCATCGCCATCCCGGTTCCGTCGGGGCCGCTCCATTCCCACCGGAAGGTGCCACCCACTTTCAGGTCGTCCTCGCACACGGTCATCGTCCAACCGGGTGGGCCGAACAACCAACGCATGAGCAATTTTGGCGTGGTCATCGCGTGCCAAACCAGGTCGCGTGCAGCGTTGAAGTCGCGTGTCATCACGACTTCCAGGTCGCTCGGTGTCGAGACGGTCAACGTGTTCTTCATCGCAATCTCCTCTACGATTTGTTGGTCTCTCGTTTCTTCGCTTCCGTTTTCAATTCGTCGAGTAGTTCATCGAGCCGCTGGAAATTCCCTTCCCAGATTCGGCGGTATTCCTCCAGCCATTTGTTGGCCTCGGCCAGCGGCTGACCTTCGATCCGGCGCGGGCGCCGTTGCTTGTCCCGACCGTGGGAGATAAGGCCCGCCCGCTCCAGCACCTTAAGGTGCTTGGAAATCGCGGGCTGACTCATCTTGAACGGCTTGGCCAAGTCAGTCACCGACGCTTCCCCAAAAGCGAGGCGAGCCAGAATCGCCCGTCGGGTTGGATCGGCGAGCGCGGCAAACGTGGCATCGAGACGATCGGACGGTTTCATTGCATAACCTACAAGTTTTATAGCCACATGGTTATATTAGACACCGACGAGGTGCCCGTCAACCCCCGTATCGTTGGGTGTCGCTCGAAGCTCTGGGATCAAACGAAAAATGTCCGACGTAGAGATGGAGTGGACGCTGAAATCCGTTTAGCAGGTAAGCGTCACATTTGTTGGTGAAAATTTGTCTTTTGATCTTCGCTTTCAACCCCAAGGGGGTTGTTCCCTTAGCCCAGGGTTGCGGACCAACGGTCCGTTACCCTGGGAACCCGCACCCA
>JANLRE010000297.1:0-6164 GCA_031368205.1 Fimbriiglobus sp.
GCCAAGCCTCCTCGCCCTGGGCTGAGTGCTTCCAGCCCTTCAGGCTGAAAACAAAGAATGCCAGTGCAGTGAACAAATTTCCCTCCAACTTTCGTGACGCATACCCACATCTCACCAACATGTCATTTGAAGTGCCTGATCGCCGCGTGGGATGGGATCGGTTTCAGAAGCGGATCACCACCACCAACTGAAGGAATCCACGACGAACGACGGATCGAAAAAGAATCCGGGCCACTCGTCGTGAATCTGTGATGGGAGAGACCCCATCACCATCACCATCATCACCACCACCTCAGTGGTCCATCCCTAAAGCCAATTGGTTCGATTACTTGTGAAGTTTCCTGGCGGCTTCGATCATGGCTTTGCAGTCCGGCGAGGTCCGAATCGGGTCAAGGTCCGTATCGTTTTCCAAGATATCAAACTTGTCAAAACCGTCGCGCAGACTTTTCCGCAAGAACTCGATGGCCAGTGGCTGATCGGCCGGCGTTTTCACCGAGGTCAAGGCGTAGGTGCAGGCCGCTTGGTAGGTTACCATCGGGTCGTTGGAGAGCAGGGTTGCTTTCTGCGCGTCGTGGTGGGCCTCGTCGCGGCGGTCGAGCCGCGCTAGTAAAACAGCCCGCCCGGACCGGGCGAGTGCAAAGTCGGGCGAACAATCCACCGCTTTGTTTTGTGACTCCAACGCCTTGGCCGGTTGTTCTAAATGGTCGCCGTACATGTGGGCTTGGTTCTGCCACGCGGAGAGATAATTCGGGTTCAGTTCCGACGCCGTGATGAAGTCGGCGAGCGCGCCTTTCACGTCGTGTTTGACTCGTGAGTTGCCTCGGGTCACGTAATCTTGTGCGGTTTTCAGTTCGCTGTTTTTAGCCGCAATCAGATCCTTTTCGGCAGCGACGGGATCGGCGATGGCTTCGTACAACTCGGCCCGGATGTGGTACACCTGAACCGGACTCGCCCCACAGGCCAACGCCTTGGTGAGGTCGTCAATGGCACCGCGCGGGTCGTGCTGCTTGGCCCGGACCAGTGCCCGATTTTTGTAGGTCTCAGCGTGGTTCGGATCGCGTTGCAAGGCGCTGGCGAATTCATCGTTGGCTTGCCGCAAATCATGCCGAAGCAGGGCGATCATGCCGCGGTTGTGGCTGGGGCGTGGGTCGTTGCCGCCGAGTGCTTTCGCAATCTGAAATCGTTCGGACGCTCGCGCATAGTCCGCGAGTTCCATCCAACAGATCGCCAGGGCGAACTGTCCGGCGTAGTGACTCGGCTCGATTTGAAGTAACTGTTCCAACCGCGGAATGGCCTCCCGATACCGATTGGACGACATCAAATAAATCGCGTGGAAATAGTGGTCGAACGGTGAATTGTGAACGCCGGGCGACCCCTCTTGGGAATACGAGACTTCCTGCCCGCCGAGCTTGAGCAACGTCTGTCGTTGTTCGTACAAAACCGCCGGACTGCCTTCGGTCGTCAAGCATTGTTCGGCCATGCGATTCCATTGCAAGCCGCGTTCCGCGACTGCGACACATGCGGCTTGCGATTTCCCGTGTCGTTCGAGCCATTCCGCATGAGCCAGAAGCAACCCCAATTCGCCAAAGTGAATCCGGAGACTGTTGCGTTCGGACTCGCGGAGGGCTTGAACCATCGGCCCGTGCTGCCACTGGTCATCCTGGGGCAAGCCATAGGCCGCCAACATTTCTTCGGCCTTGGCTCGACCGGCTTGCCGAGTGGTGGCGTCATCACGTGTTACCAAATCCACCCGGAGCTTCTGCATGGAATTAGAAATGGTGTAAAACTGGTTCGCGGACTCGGCCTGGATGCGGGCTTGGCCGTGCTGCATGGCGGTGTAACCGAACCCGCTTGATACCAGAATCAATCCGATCACGAGTACGGGAATCCAGGAATGGGGGTTGCGTCGGTGCCATTTCGCCACCCGTTCCCGCACGGATGAATTCGACGCAAACTTGAGCGGGAGGTTGAGCCGATGGCATTCGAGATCGGTCCCCAACTCATGGGCGGATTGGTACCGCCGCGCGGGATCCGGGTGGAGAAGCTTTTGAACGATGGCGTCAACCGCCGGCGTCACGCTGGCGTTCAACGCCCGAACCTGGGGGACAATTCGACGCCGATCGTGTGCCAACAGGGTTAAATCGGGCCGCCCCGTCCGCAGTGGGTAGGGGTTTGTCCCCGTCAATACCTCGAAGAAAATGACCCCCATCGCAAACAAGTCGGTCCGCTGATCGAGGCGGGTATCGCTGCCGCCGTCGCGGAAGTCTTCGAGTTGTTCGGGCGCCATGTACGGGAGCGTTCCCCCCGCGCGTTCGCGCTTCCCGCCGGTCAAGTCGTAGGCCAAGTTAAAGTCGAGCAGCAGAGGTTGCCCGTCGTCCGCAAACAAGACGTTCGCGGGCTTGATGTCCAAGTGCAGGAGGTTCTTATCGTGGGCGTGAGCCAAGCCGTCCGCGAGGCGAGCCATGATCCACAGCGCGTGGTCAACGTGTTCGGTGTTGGTCGATCGCGGGACAGGTTTGGCGGGGACTTCGGGGTACTCGATCGGGCCGGGTGGCTGGTGAATCACGCTCGAATCGACGGTGGGATTGTCCAACGCAGTTGCGATGTTCGCGCGTTGGGTGCTCGCCATGCACTGATTGGATTTCGGGAAAACACCCGTGGCTTGAAATTCCCGAATCAAGTCCGCCAGCGTGTTACGTCCCAGAAACGGCATGCACACGGCTTGCAGGGGGGCCGCGTCGTGCACGGAATAAATCGGCATGATGTTGGTGTGCCGCAGCTTCGCCAGTTGTTCCGGCTCGTGCGTGGCCCTGGTCGTGATTTTCAGCGCGACCTTGCGACCGCCCAGGTTGAGTTGCTCCGCCAGGAACACTTTGCCGAAGGCCCCGGAACCCAGTTCCGAGTGTAACCGAAAGCCTAAAAAGGTATCACCGACACGCGGGTACGGCGTGTACCGGACGGCAGCGGGTTTGGTCGTACTGTGCGCGAATTCATTCCGAATGGCGGAAACGTGCATCGTCGCCGGTGCAAAGGTCGATTCACTGGCGCCATTTTGGATGCGAGTCTGGTCGTGTGTCTTGAGGGGTTGTGGCGTCTGGGACAGGTTGGACACCCGGAACGCGAACGAATCGACGCCGTAGCTTTCGGAGTATTCGACGGCGTCGGGTTCGTCACCGAATCGCTGCCGGAGCTGGAACTCTTCCACGGCAAGGGCGCGGGTTACGGTTGTGTCTTCAAACAGTTCGGGGTAGTTCTTGCGATAGTCGTCCAACCGGACCCGGTTCCCGACGGACCATTGTTGTTCCAAATCCATACGGATCAATTCGGTCAGAACCCACACGTAATCCGGGTCGGACCGTTGGGGCAAAAACGCCGCAAGAGCCTGCGGTCCGTTCTGACTGTCCGTTTCGTAGGCATGAAGCAACCGGGAACGATGGTTGGCGATCGAAAGTTGGGCGGTCAGTTCCATGAGGATTGTCCAGTGGTCGGGATCCGCGGTGTGGAGTCGCCGGATGCCGAGACGAGCGTAGCAATCCATTGCCGTGTGTTCTGTAGTCCCGATGTGGTGTCAACTCACCCTCGGGGGAATCAGGCGTGTCAACGCAATCATCCGTATCTCCCCTAGCACTCAAATCCGGAATAGGCCGAGAAAAATGCCGATTATTATGGTTCTTCGCACTGCGTAGAAAATGCCGTGTGCTGGGGGCGAAATAATCACACGCCGGGCAGATAAGTTATCGGCCGTTATTCAGTCCCTGTCGGAATCAACGGGGATCCGTCGGGAAGTGTCATTCAGAAGCTTTTCATGCCTTGATCTCGCACAACTCTTCAGGCACAATAAAACCACCGTCACGCTTCAATCGCACACCTGACCAGCTCTTCCGACTACGAGATTATTATGCCACGAGCCAATTGGCTTTCGTTCGGGTTCGTCGTGATTCTTCTGGCGCTAGCAGACACTATTGCCAGTGCAGCCGATCCGAAGCCGGACTTCAACCGCGATGTGCGACCAATCTTGTCGAACCACTGTCTGAAGTGCCACGGGCCGGCCACACAGAAAGCCGGGGTGCGCCTCGATTCGCGTTTGCTTGCTGCGAAGAAAGACGCCATCGTCCCCGGTAAGCCGGACGAAAGCGGCATCATCGCCCGCATCACGAGCCAGGATGCCGAAGACCGAATGCCACCCGCCGAAAGCGGTCCGGCACTGACACCGGCTCAAGTGAAAATCCTCACGGACTGGATCGCCGGTGGCGCGGAGTTCGCCCCGCATTGGTCGTTCGTACCGCCGAAACAACAGCGATTGCCGAACACCATTTCGGCACAAGCGGTTGACACGTTCGTCCACGCCGAGCTATCGAAACAGGGTTTGAAGCCGTCCCCGGAAGCGAGCAAATCGACGCTCATCCGTCGCGTCAGTCTGGACTTGATCGGCCTGCTACCGACACCAACCGAAGTCGAGGCGTTCGAGACGGACACGGCCCCAGACGCCTACGAAAAGCTTGTGGATCGGCTGTTGGCCAGCCCGCATTACGGCGAACGCCAAGCCCGGCACTGGCTCGACCTCGCCCGCTACGCCGACAGCAACGGCTACACCGTCGATGGCGCCCGCAGCATCTGGCCGTACCGGGATTGGGTCATCAAAGCCTTGAACGACGACCTGCCGTTTGACCAGTTTACGATTCAACAATTGGCGGGCGACCTGCTACCGAATGCCACGAAAGACCAGCAAATCGCCACGGGGTTCCACCGCAACACGAGTTTCAACGAAGAAGGCGGCACCGACCCCGAACAGTTTCGCGTCGAGCGCACCATCGACCGTGCCAACACGACGAGTGCCGTGTGGCTCGGACTGACGATGGGCTGTGCGCAGTGCCATGACCACAAGTACGACCCCATTTCGCAGAAGGATTATTACAAGCTTTACGCCTTCTTCAACAGCGCGGACGAGCCGAGTATCACCGTGGGCGGTACGCCGGAGTTAGAGCAGAAAATCAACGAGATGATGACCAAGGCCAACGAATGGAAGACAAAGGGCGATCAGGACGAAGCGAAAAAAGTCGAAGCGGAAATCAAGAAGATCCAAGGTAAAATCCCGACCACACTTGTGATGCGGGAACGGAGTACGGCTCGGGTGACCCATCTCCAGATTCGCGGCGACTTCTTGCGAAAAGGGGAAGTCGTACAACCGAGTTTCCCCAGTGCGATTAGCACGAACATCACCCCGGCCAAACTGACGCGGCTCGATCTGGCAAAATGGCTGGTTTCCCCCGAGAACCCCCTGACGGCACGGGTCGTCGTGAACCGGGCGTGGCAAGAGTTCTTCGGGCGCGGGATTGTGGACACCGAAAACGATTTCGGGATGCAAGGCAGTTTGCCGACCCACCCGGACCTGCTCGATTGGCTCGCGGTCGATTTCGCGTCAAACTGGTCGATGAAGAAGTTACACAAGCGAATCGTGACCACTGCGACCTATCGCCAAGCGTCGCTGGCCCGTGCCGATGTCGCGGCGAAAGACCCGCAGAACAAGTTCCTGGCCCGCCAATCGCGGTTGCGCATGGATGCCGAGATCATCCGGGACGTGGCCCTTTCGGCCAGCGGGTTGTTGTCCCACAAGGTCGGCGGGCCGAGCGTGTACCCGCCACTGCCTGCCGAAGTCTTTGCCTTCACCCAAAGCAAAAAGACGTGGCCCGAGAGCCAAGGTGAAGACCGCTTTCGCCGCGGCATGTACACGTACATTTGGCGCCAAAGCCAACACCACTTGCTCACGACGTTCGACGCCGCCGACGCCCAAACGTCCTGCACCCGCCGCAACCGAAGCAACACGCCCCTCCAAGCGCTGCACCTCGCCAACGACCCCGCCTTCCAAGAATTCGCCGCTGCCCTCGGCAAACGCATCGAAGCCGAAGACCTCGAAACCGACGCCGAACGGATCGACCTCGCGTTCCGCCTGTGCTTCGCCCGAAACCCAACGAACACCGAGAGAGAGAGGGTGACGGCGTATCTAGATGCCCAAACAAAAGCCGCCCCGAAGACGGCCTGGACCCAGACGGCGCGGGTGCTGATGAACCTGGATGAATTCATTACGAGGGAGTAACTGTCGATGAGCAGTCCGTCGCCCCCAATCGACCCAGTGACGGGAATACCTTTGTGGCCGCAGGGATCGC
>JANLRE010000307.1:0-2499 GCA_031368205.1 Fimbriiglobus sp.
AGAGCCGAGACGACGTTCGGAGAGGCGATGACAAACTGGATGTAGTCTTCGGGGTCCACTTTGGGCGCGTTCATGCCCAAAATGTAACCTCCAAATTGGCCGCGCGCAAACTACCCAGTATCCCAACTGCGTAATACCTAAACTAGTGACCAGACGTTTACAGTTTGTTTGTATGCGGCGTGCTCGCTGACACCAGCACGCCGAATACAAACAACTTGAATTTAACCGACTGCATTACGCAAACCCTTGTCGATGTTGACTTTAGGCACATCGGCATGGCGGTTTCGACAATCGACATCTCAGAACTGGTTGCGCCGACGACCTCATACGGTGGTATTGACAGTACTCATCTCTGTCATCCGCGCTACTGATTGTTGGCACCGAGTTTTCCTCGAACGCGTCACGTGGTACGCTGACACGAGCCGCGAACTCGTTGGAACTGACTTCAGCCGACACTGAGTGGAGTGACTTGCGTGTTCCATCCGCCCCGTGATCGCGATGCGTGCGCCGCCGTCCGCGGGTACGTGTACCAGATCGACCGGACCGTCGAGCGGTGGCTGGGACTGAAACCGGAACAGGTCTTGGAGCTGGAGCGAGGTGAGGACATCGATCTCGTCGGCCAACTGGTCGCAGCCGATCGCACAGTCAATGAGACTCGTCTTCTTGAGCAGATCAAATACCGGGAGCAACGGATTACGCTCCGGACACCGGCGGCGTTGGAAGCGCTGGCAAACTTCCAAGACCACCGCGTGAATAATGCCGGCGCCGACTTGCGGTTCTGTTTCCTGACTAACTCCTTGGTCGGGTGCGAACAGTTTAACCCGTTTCCGGACCGCACCCCCGGCATTAGCCTCTGGGAGCAAGTCCGTAGCGGGCTGCAAACAACGTCTGACGCGGAGATGGCTTGCGATCTCCTCCGCCAGTTTCTTTCGCACGCTTCCCCACCAGACGCGCTGCCCCAGTCGGTCTGGGGTCAATGGATCGAGTACCTGACGACCGTAACGCCGGCAGAATGGAAGGGGTTCATTGAGCGGTTCGAGTGGATCACGGGCCGGCCGGGAGCGGAACAACTTCCGGATCAAATCCGATCGCAGATCCTGACACTTCAGTTGGCCCAAAGTGAAACCGAATCCGCCGCGATCGCGGACAAGCTCTTCGTTCACGTGACCCGCGTGCTTTGCAACCCGGGCCCGAAACGCCTGACGCTTGCAGATCGGACTCAACTACTCGCTTCGTCCGGCCCACCGGCGTCAGAGAGCGACCTCGTCAGACTACTCAGGACAATCGTAGCTGATCATGACGACCGGCTTGGTCAAATCGAAGCGGACGTGTCAACGCTCAGTGGGCAGATCGAGTCTGCCGTCCTATCGCTGGTTCCGTCGGAACGGCCCGCGCTCACGATCCCGTCCCCGGATCTTTCGCTACCCGTCCCGGTCGAACGACTCTGCCCGCGCCGGGGAACCGCAAGCGGCTTACTTCAATCGTTGGGTTCATCTGGGTGGCTTGCTCTACACGGCGGGCCCGACGTCGGGAAGAGCCAACTCGCCATCCAGATCGCTTGCGTTATCGGGGCGTGCAAAGGCTGGGTGCGCTTTCACCACACGCAGACGACCGCAGCGGCGGCACGGCAACTTGAAGCCGCTCTCGTTACTATGGCCGGTTGGACTCGAACCCCCGAGCACGCCGGCTGGTATGCGGAGGCATTGGCCACCGGGAGACAAGGCGCTATCGTTGTCCTGGACGACTTACCTCGGGTCCCCGGCGACGACCCGTTTGTTGAACTGTTGATTCGTTTCGGGCAGGCGACCCGAGCGGCGGTTGTTTCCGTCGTCTCGACCAGTCAGTTTGAACTGCCGCACCGCCTTCGGTGCCAGTTCGGGGACTGGCTGAACGACCGCCCCTGTCCCCCGTTCTCGGACGACGAGGCGGGTGAGTTGCTTCGGAGCAGTGGTGCCCCGGATCGATTCCTGACAGTCACGCGAATCAATTTCTTAAATGTTCTTGCCGCCGGACACCCGCTGCTCCTGACCGCAACAGCAGATTTTCTAGCCGGTCGGTCGTGGCAGTATCGCGAGGACGAACTCCACGCACTGCTCCGGGGCGACCACACCTACGCGATCCTGCCCGATGTGGTCGATCGCCTCACCCGGACCCTTGCCGAACCCGCGCGGGAACTGCTCTATCGGCTCACGTTGCCCATCGGCTCGTTCGACCACGCCGAGATCGTGGCGCTCGCGGGCGTCGCCCCGCAGGTGGACCGCCCGCGCGAGCGGCTTAACGCCCTTCTCGGTGCGTGGGTCCAGCGTGAATCTGACGCCCGGTTCGCGGTCTCGCCGCTCGCCCGACCGCTCGGGCGAAGCGAATTAACCACAGCGGTTCGCACGCGGTGCTTTCGTCAACTCGCCGACGGAGTGACGCGCAAGCGTGTCATGGACCTTCCGACAAGCGAGCGGGCGATCCTCTACAACCTTGAGGCGGGCGACTCGGGACGGGCGATCA
>JANLRE010000322.1:0-3950 GCA_031368205.1 Fimbriiglobus sp.
CGAAAGGAACGAAGTACGAACTCGGCGGGACGGGCACCAAGAACGACTTCATTGCCGCCCCCGTCGTGGTCGGCGACCGGCTTTTTATCGGCAACGGTCAAGACCCGGAACACTTCACCGGGATCGGCCACTTGTGGTGCCTCGACTTGGCCCGCGCCGTGAAGTTCGGGGCCGTCAACAAGGACCACGACGTGACCCCGATCCAGAACAACTTCGACCCCGCCGCGGCCGTCAACCAGTCGTCGGCCCTGGCGTGGCACTACGGCGGGGCCGAGACCCACAAGTGGGCGCCACGCGACTTCAAGTTCGGCCGGACGATGAGCACGGTGGCCGTCGTGGACGGGATCGTTTACGCGCCGGAATTGCAGGGCTTTGTTCATTGCTTAAACGCGAAGACCGGGGAACACTACTGGGAACACGACACCAAGTCGTCGATCTGGTCCGCCCCGTATTATGTGGACGGAAAAGTGCTAATGTGCACGGAATCGGGAGAGCTCTTCGTTTACCGCCATGACAAGCACCCCAAACGAATCGACACTCTCGATTTCGAGGCGGCGGACAAAAAAGAGGCAAATGCGAAGATCCGGGAGCGTAAGCATGAGGTCGAGGTGACCTACCTTCGGATGAAGTTGGAATTTGATGTCCCGATCCGGGGCACCCCGTGCGTCGCCGACGGCGTGTTGTACATTGCGACCGAGAATACCCTCTACGCCTTCAAGAAAGAATGAACGGACGTGCCGAACCCAAACGATCGCGGCACCTTTTGATTTTTCTTGTGTTCAATGCATCGCATCGCCTTATCGCAGGTTTCACGAGGGCGGGACGCGACCTACGATGAGGCATAGGCCGTCGCCACTTCGGTTACAGAATCCCTGGGGCGGCGACTTTGATGCCTTTGAGGGCCATTTTGAGTTGCTCGGGGTTGGGGGCGAATTCGAGGGCGGTGGCTTTATCCACGTCGCCGCGATCGACGAGTTGGCGGAGGTTTTCCGTGAAGTCCACCATGCCTTCGATGAAGCCGATCCGGATCGCGTCGGCGAACTTGTCGTCTTTGCTCTTCAGGATCAAGTCCCGGATCGTCGGGTTGATAATCATGATCTCGTTCGTCGGCACCCGTTGCTTGCCGGGCCGGATGCTGGGCACCAGTTTTTGCGCCACGACCGCTTTCAAATTGAACGCCAGACTCTGCCGCACGGCGTGGTGCATCGTCGGCGGGAACAGGTCGAGAATGCGGCTGATGGTACTGGCTGCCGAGGAAGCGTGGATGGTTCCGAACACCACGTGCCCCGTTTCGGCGGCGTGGATCCCGGCTTCAAAGGTGTCCTGGTCTCGCATTTCGCCGACCAGGATAATGTCCGGGTCTTGCCGCACCGCGTGCTTCAGGGCCATGTGCCAGTCGGACACGTCCAGGTACACTTCCCGCTGGTTCATGACCGACATCTTGTCCGTGAACACGAACTCGATCGGGTCTTCAATCGTGAGGATGTGCAACGCTTCGCGGCCGTTGATGTACTCCAGCATTGAGGCAATCGTGGTCGTCTTCCCGGACCCGGTCACCCCGGCGAGAATGACCATGCCTTGTTCGTAATGGCACAGCGTTTCGATAGCGGGCGGCAGACCAAGTTGCTCAAAGCTCGGGATGTTCGTGCTCACTCGCCGGGCGACCAAGGCGAGCTTACCGCGTTGGCGGAACATGTTCACCCGGAAGCGGCATTCGTCGAACCCGATGATGTGGGCAAAGTCGGCGCCCCCCTTCTCGTCCAGAACCTCGCGCTGTTTCACACTCAGGATCGTGTAAAGCAACTTTTCGAGGTCATCCTGCGACAAGGGCTTCGTGGCCATGTGCTGAATGACGCCCCGCAACCGCATCATCCCCGGTTGGCCGGCTTTGAGGTGCAAGTCGGACCCTTCATGCAACATCACGGTGCGGAAGAGTTGGTTCACGGGCGGTTCACCCTGCACGGCAGCGGCCAGCTTCAAGCCGGTTTGTTCGGCTGACGCCGGGGTCGCCGGGACCGTTGGTGCTGCGGGTGCGGCTGGGGCCGGTGCAGTGGTTGCCGGTAGGATCATGGTCGGCGGCAGTGCTGCTTTTGCAACAACTGGTGCGGCTTTAACTGCGGTTGCAAGCTTGGGTGCGGGTGCGGGTGCTTTATCGGCTGACATGACGGTTCGATTCCTCGGAGTTCTGGAGAGTTACACGCAGGCATTGACTAATCGGACGGCAACCCCGTGTTGAGCTAAGTAGGCTTTCGTGGCAGGGATCGTGTATTCGTTATAGTGAAAGATGCTAGCGGCAAGGGCGGCATCGGCACCCGCGTCAAACGCCAACCGCAAATGCTCCGGCGAACCGGCACCACCACTGGCCACGACCGGAACGTTCACCGCGTCCGACACCGCCCGGAGCATCGGCAAATCATACCCGGTCTTGGTCCCGTCCGCATCCATTGAAGTCAGAACAATTTCCCCGGCCCCCAACCGCTCCACTTCCTTGGCCCACGCCACGGCTTCCAAACCCGTGCCAATCCGACCGCCGTTAATGTACACTTCCCACACTTCCGCGCCGTTCTTTTGGACCCGGCGCGGGTCGATGTTCACCACCGTGGCGCAGCGGCCAAACTTCCGCGACACGTCGGCGATCAGTGACGGCGTCTTGACTGCGGCCGAGTTCAGGCTGACTTTCTCCGCACCGGCTTGAATCAGTGCCGTGACATCGTCCAAGGTGCGAATCCCGCCGCCCACGGTGTACGGCATGAAAATCTGCTCCGCAACCATGCGGACCACGTCCAGCATGATCTGGCGGCCTTCGTGACTGGCGGAAATGTCCAAGAAAACCAGTTCGTCCGCCCCTTGATCTTGGTACCGGCGGGCCACTTCGACCGGATCGCCCGCGTCGCGCAGGCCGACAAAGTTCGTCCCCTTGACCACCCGACCCCGGTCCACATCCAGGCACGGAATAATACGTTTCGTCAACATACTTGCGGTGGTGACCACCCGTCAGGAGTTACGGTGAATTGAAGAGGTGTTATCCTACCGGCAACGGCACCCGTGCGTCAACAATTCGCGTGACGGGTGCGTACCTCTACCCGGCAAGGTATAAATCGCCGGTTCGCCTGGACTGATTGGTACGCTGTCCGTTAACTTATTGCCTTCGGTTCATTCCTCAGACGGGTAGCGCGATGCACGATTTGTTGACCCAGGTTGGCGAAATTTTGACGACGGTGTTCGCCGGCGGGCACCCCTTGCAGTTCCTCGACCCGGACGTTTGGAGAGAAGTTCTAAGCCGTCCGGGGGTGTTCGGCGCTGCGCTCATCGTGTTGAACCTGATCGTCTTCACCGAGACCGGGTTGCTCATCGGATTCCTGTTGCCGGGGGATTCGTTGCTTGTAGTGGTTGGCGTCGTGGCCAGCCTGAGCGGGTGGAACGTGCCGCTGTTGATTGCAACACTTTGCGTCTCGGCGATTGTGGGCGATTCCGTGGGCTACTGGATCGGGTCGAAGGCCGGACCGGCGATCTTCCGCCGACCCGACGGCTGGTTGTTCAAGCAAGCCTACCTGACAAAGGCGAAAGAGTTCTACGACCGGCACGGCGGCAAAACGATCATCATGGCGCGGTTCGTGCCGATCGTGCGGACCTTTGCCCCGATCGTCGCCGGTGCGGGGAAAATGGAGTACCGCACGTTCCTGATGTACAACGTGGTTGGCGGCATCGCGTGGGTGACTAGCATGATCCTGTTCGGGTATTACCTGATCGACATCATCAACCCGCTGTTGCGACCGATCTTCGGCGAACAGTTTACCGTGGTGAAGCACATCGACAAAGTGGCGTTGGTGATTATCTTCGCGTCGGTCGGCCCGATCGCGTGGAAGGCCGTCGCCGCCGCCCGCAAGCCGAAAGCGGTCGTTGTGATGAAGTAGGGTCGGCAATTGTTCTGGCGTTTTGGTTTTCGGCCC
>JANLRE010000330.1:0-4041 GCA_031368205.1 Fimbriiglobus sp.
GCACAGAGACACAGAGAAAGCCAAAACAATTCATTTTAATCTTCTCTGTGTCTCTGTGCCTCTGTGGTTAACGCGGCTTATCAAAGCCGGAACAGCGATTGGGCATTTTCGGTGAACACTTCCGGGTGGAACTCGCTCGGGATCACCGAGGCGATGAATTGACGATAGGGGGCGATCGGAACCAAAGGCCAGTCGGTGCCGAAAAGGAACCGGGTGGGGCGTTCGGCGTACCGAAAGGCACGGCGGATGTTGGCACCCAAGTCGGAGATACTAGCCCGGTGTTCTTCGCTCGCAAACTCGGAGCCGTCGCCGACCACCAACCCGGAGAGATCGGCCCAGACGTTGAGGTTTTTGTAGATGACCTCGGCGGCGTCGGTCATCCACGGGTTGCCCAGATGGGCCATCACGAACTTGGTATTGGGGTGATCGACCGCCACCTCATCCACACCCAACGGGTGGGCGTACTTCAGTTTCGCATACGGCGAGTAGGTATCACCCGTGTGAAAAATCACCGGGATCTTGTGCTTGGCGGCCATCTCGTAGTAAGGACGATAGTTGGCATGGGCCGGTTCAAAGTGCAGGTAACCAAGGTAGCCCTTCAACGCCACGACACGGCCGCGACTCAGTTCGGCATCGACACGCTGGAGGTGGTCGCGGTCACATCCCTGGACGGGGTCCATGATGCCGATCGGGCGCAATCCGGGCACAAGTTCGGCGAGTTGCAACGTCGAGGCAATTCCAAGTGGGTCCGTGACCGTGCAGTTCCACTCCCCCATCGCAAAAATGGAATCGACGCCACTGGCCCGCATCTCGTCCCGCAATCGGGCTGCAATCGTATGGGGGTTTTCACGCAACAACGGGTTCAACGACCCGACGCCGGGAAGGTTAGGCGGGACGACGTGAATATGCACATCAATCATCAAAACGCGACCGTGGTGAAGTTCCTGGCGATTGCCCTGCCAGGAATCTTACACCACCGTTGCCCTGAACCAGAAGCAAAAAGTTCACCACGAATCACACGAATCGGACGAATAAAACCGTTGAGGTTTGACGCCCGATGAGTCAGGAGCAGAAAACCCCAGACCTCAAGAACAGCCCACGCTTGTTCTTGAGGTCTGGGGTTATTCGTCCGATTCGTGTGATTCGTGGTTCAATTCTTCGGTGTGTTCAAATTCATGGGCGGAGCTGGCACAGGTGGGGTGGTTGGCGTGACTGTCGGTGCAGGTGCAACCGGGTTTCCAACCGCAGCGGGTCCGGCGGCAATAGCAGGTGCAGCGCCCGGTTCGGCGGCCTTGCGGAAACTCGTCAGGTCATGCCGACGGATCACAACGCCTTGGCCGTTCGTGCCGGACGCCATCGTGTAAACGCCGAATTTGCCGGTCACGGTTTCTGCAACGTAAAGGGCGGACTGCCCGGCGGTGATGTACCCGGTCACCATCATGAAGTGAACGTCTTGTCGCGGCGCGACTTCAAATTCACTCACGAGATCGACTTCAGCCCATCCGACGATTTTGCCCTGACTTTTATCAATCACGGTGCCGAGCAGTTTCCCCGACCGATAGTCGAGCATCCAGACGCCGTCTAGTTGCTGGCGTGCGCTCAGGGAAACGGCACCCGTTGCCATCACGTAATCTTGGTAGCGGTCGATCGCGGCGGCCCGTGCCGGACGCGGTTGCCCGAGGTAAAACATCGTGGCGACGATACCCAACACGGCGCCAACGGCCAGCGCGATCATGTGTCCGGGAAGCTTCATCTTCCGCCCTCCGTGGTCCGGTTTTGTTAGCAATGCGCACGAAGCAAACCCTCTTCATCGCCACGAGACAATAGCGTGATTCCGAACCCTGTCTAGCCCGGATCTGTCACCACGAATGGCACGAATCACACGAATAGATTTTTTACCAACGAGTTGGGTTCATGAAAGTGTACTCAGCTTGGTGATCCTGATTTCATTCGTCTGATTCGTGTGATTCGTGGTTGATTGCATGATCCGGGCTAGCCGGGTTTCGCAATCATCCGCTACAATCGACGCTGTAACGCTTCTCCCCGTCGTTCGAGATTCATCATGCCAAGTCCTCTAATTCAATCGGCTCCACTGATTCGTTTGGCGAAGCAATTTCTACCCGTTGTCATGAAGTTGCCGTTGGCCACACGAGTCGGCATCATCGCATTAGCCCTGTTAGCAGGACTGGTGTATTTCGTGGTCACCCATGAACGCGCGCCATCCCATGCCGCCCTTTACCCGGAACCGAACGCGGCAACGGGCATCAATCCCGATGGCTCCGGGACGTTCCTGTTCTGCTTCTGGAACGTGGAAAACCTGTTCGACGACAAGGACGACAAACGCCGGGAAGTGGACGAGGAATTTGACAACCCGTTTGCGAACGACGAAAAGCTCCGGCAGCAAAAATACGACCACCTCGCCGAAATCCTGTTGAAAATGAACGGCGGCAAAGGGCCGGACATCATCGCTTGCGCCGAAGTGGAAACGGTCCGTGCTGCCGATTTGTTGAAGGCGACGTTGAACAAAAAACTCGACGACGCCAAAGCGGACCCCAAGTTGAAGTACACGCAAGTCGTGATGAAAAACCTGGACGCGGGCCGTCACATCGCGCCGTGCATCATCACCCGGTTGAACGTCTCGCACGGTTTCACGAAATTGCACGGCCATCAATTACGCATCCTCGAAGGTCGCCTTTACGTTAACGGTTACGAGTTGTGCATCATTGCTTCGCACTGGACCTCCCAACTTCGCCAGAAGGACGGCAGCAACGGCGATGGCGGGCGAGACAAATACAGCGATACCATTCACCGTGTCTTCACCGATTTAGCGAAGAAAAACCCGAACACCGACTTCGTCGTGTGCGGGGATTTCAACGACACGCCCGATTCAGAGCCGGTGTTGAAAGGGTTGCACACAACCGGCAACCGAAATCAGGTTCTACCGACCGACAACAATCCGTTCCTACTCGACCTCTTCGCTGGTAAGCCCGCCGATAAGTTTGGCACAATCTGGTACAACGGCCGACCGCTGATCTACGACCACATCTGCGTTTCGCCCGGCATGTTGGATACCGAAGGTTGGAGTTGCGATCCGGACAGCGTCCGCACCTACACCGAGGGACTCATGCGCGGAACCCGCCGTGAACCCTGGCGCTTCGGCGACCCCCGCCGACCCCCAATCGGTGGCCGTGGGTATAGTGACCACTTCCCGGTGACCGTGACGTTGAAACTCCAGCCACCCGCGTCCAAACCGAAGCCTGAGTGAGTCGCAGAAAGAGACGTGCTGGTGTACGGATCTGGCAAATTTTTCTGGCGGTTGAATTCTCATGGTTTGCGGGCCTGAAAGGCACGTTCTGTCAGCCCAGGGCCATGCCCTGGGTGCCCGTTCCCAGGGCATGGCCCTGGCGGACTCTTGTGAAAATACTCCGTGAACTTCTTGCCCGTTGACGGCGTCGGCTGATATATTACCTGAGTACTGCAAACTTCGTGGGGTTACCTTCAACCTCCTCCTGTTGGCACGGTGATTCACACCAACTACCAAACCTGTGGCCTGTGGCCATCACTTGTATTGAGGAGGATTGATTATGTTCGGACTTGGAATGCAGGAAGTTCTGGTACTCCTGCTAATCGGCGTGTTACTTTTCGGTCGCAAACTTCCTGACATCGGTCGGTCGCTTGGCAAGACCGTGATCGAGTTCAAGAAGGGTTTCGCCGGGATGGAAGACGAGATCAACAACTCGTCATCAACCGCCCGCGCGTCAATCGAACCCGAACCTGTACGGGCACCCCAACGGGTCACCCCAACCGCCCCCGTATTCAGTGACGCGGCGGCGAATAACCTGCCACCCAGAGTTTGAACCTTGACGGTGCGTCGGTTGTCTACTAAAAACAGGCTTCCCAACAACTTTGAGTTGGGAAGCCTTATATTGGATGATTATCTCCTGGCCAAGATCGTCGGAGACATCTAGTATCTTTGGTGAGGCGTGCTTGGCTACCTTGCACACCTCAGGAAGCTCGGGCAATTAGCTCAGTGGTAGAGCG
>JANLRE010000353.1:0-4140 GCA_031368205.1 Fimbriiglobus sp.
CCGCATCGCCACCGCCACCACCGCCACCGGCACAACAATCGTCGCCGACCGCTGGTTTGTAATCCGTTGACGGCGGCTTGCTCAGCAAGTCACTGTCACGATTGGTGAATGACACGAAACGAGACGAGGCGGTTGGGATCACGATCCCAACCGCCTCGTCTCGTTTCGTGTTTGATTCCGGTCTCCCGGCAGTTACACCATGAAGTGCCGGGGGTCTTGGATGAACCCGGTGATCGCGGACGCGGCCACGGTTAGGGGCGATGCTAGGAAGACTTGGGCTTCCTTGTGGCCCATGCGGCCGGGGAAGTTGCGGTTGGTCGTGCTGATGCAGGAAATCGGCGTGTTGAGCCGACCGAAGGTGTCGGACGGCCCGCCGAGACAGGCGGCGCACGACGCCTCGCCGATCTTGGCCCCGGCGTTCAGGAAGATGTTCCGCAGCGATGTCCCGCCGATCATCTCGGTATCGAGGCCGCGATCCACTTCCGTGGTCGCCGGGACCACGAACGTGTCGATCTTCACCGATTTGCCCTGCAGGATCCCCGCAGCGGCCCGGAAGTCGGTCAGCTTACCGCCGGTGCAACTGCCGATGTAGGCGCGATCCAGTTTCGTACCCTGGACTTCGGAGACGAACGCCTTGTTGTCCGGCGAGTGCGGCTTGGCGATGACGGGTTGCAACTTCGACAGGTCGTACACCTTCTCGAACAGGAACTTGGCCCCGGTGTCGCCTTTCAACGGCGTGTACGGCTTA
The DNA here is from genome assembly GCA_031368205.1 of Fimbriiglobus sp. Lineage (GTDB taxonomy): Bacteria > Planctomycetota > Planctomycetia > Gemmatales > Gemmataceae > Fimbriiglobus. The sequence goes on from JANLRE010000353.1 coordinate 749, forward strand.
CTGCCGTTCTTCTTGCCGCGTGCGTTCACATAATCCAGCGTCACTTGATCCGGGGCAATGCACCCGTTCTTGCCGCCCGCTTCGATGGCCATGTTGCACAGCGTCATTCGTTCTTCAATGTTCAACGCGAAGACGCCCTCGCCGTCGAATTCCATCGTCCGGTACGTTGCCCCATCGACGCCGATGTCCCCGATCACAGCAAGAATCAGGTCTTTGGCCATGATGTACGGCGGCATTTTGCCGTGGAACACGAACCGCATGGTGGGCGGCACTTTCAGCCAGATCTTGCCGGTGCCCATGACGAAGCCCGCGTCCGTGTTGCCGATGCCGGTCGCAAACTGCCCGAACGCCCCGGCGGTGCAAGTGTGGCTATCGGTCCCCAACAGCACTTCGCCCGGTCGCGTGTGGCCTTCTTCCGGCAGCGCGATGTGGCAAACGCCTTTGTAGCTGGACGTGCCCACGTCGTAGAAGTACGGCAGGTCTTGCTCCTTCGCAAACGCCCGCAGCACGTCCACGTTGCGGTTCGCCATCGCGTCTTTGGTGAAGATGTAATGGTCCGGGATGATCACGACTTTTTCGCGGTCCCAGACCTTGGCGTCTTGGCCGAAGTGCTTCTTGAAAATGCCAATCGTTCCCGGCCCGCACACGTCATGCGTCATCAGCACATCGACGTTGACCCAGATGTTGTCCGCCGGGTTCACGTGATCCCGACCCGAAGCCCGAGCAAGGATTTTTTCCGTCAGCGTCATCGCAGCCATAGCAAAACTCCAGGCAAAATCAGTCACTCGGGTTGGCTGTGCCAGGCGAACCGGCTGCGTAAGCTGCCGGGTGGACTGCCACGATCGCCAGAAAGGTTTCACCCAGGCGACTAACGTCGCCGGTTCGCCGGGAATGCCAAAACGCAGACCGCCGTTGAGCATGATACGACGAAGGGGTAGCAGAAAGCAGAGCGGGGCCAGCGCGAACGCCAGCCCCGCAAGATTGTGTCTAAAAAAAGCGTCGAGGTTCAGCTATCGAGGTTGGTGATTTCACCACCGGCGATCGTACATGCGCCGAATAGGATCAGTGGATTAACATCCGAGCGGATGAATCGGACCGAGCCGTCACCCAACGTCACGTTAATACCGCCCGAGTGAAGACTGCCTGCGGTGCCGCCAACTTTTAGAACCCCGGCTGCTTTGGGAACAAACTGATTAATTCCGACTGCCAAGTCAACCCCATACATCCAACTTCCACGGTAGCCCCACGACAAGTACGGTGGGAACCGAACTTGTGCTGAGTTTCCGGCCGCAGAAAGTGGTAGGAGTCCACCAGTTACCGCGCCGTAGGCGACTGCCACGCCTGAGGTAGTCGGGTCGGATGTCATTGTTGTTTCGGCCATCAAAATCGTGTTAGATGTACCGTCCTTCATGTCGTCGATCCGAACGCGGCTGTTCATGCCGAACGCATATTTCGCTTTGCCCGGCAGGCTCCAAGGCGAGGTCGAGAAGGCGGGGCCGGTGTTGGCGGAGTAGTTCCACTGTGCCGTTTCGTAGGCGCTGGTGACGAAGTCGTAGTTCGTTTTGATACCCGTGGTCATGGTCGAAGGGCTGTACGGGGTGTTTGCCATGATGCCCGGTTCGCCGTTGTCAGACGGGCAGCGGAACGTCGAGATTTCGTTCGGGATCTGACTCAAGTTCGTTGTGATCTGAGCGGCAGTGCCGGCCAGAATACTACCGTTCGTCGGCGCGTTCGCGCAAAATGCCGCGGACTTCACGAGAACCGAATCAATTGACGTTTGCTCAATGCCCGCGAGCAGGAACACTAGACCGGAAATGTTTTGAGCCGGTCCACCCGCAGGGGCTCCTGGGTTCCAACCATAATTCATCCCGCCCGCTGGCAATCGTTGGTTCGCGCTTTCGTAGTTCATGATCGACAACCCGAGTTGCCGCATGTTGTTTTGGCACTTGGCGCGGGCGGCGGATTCGCGGACCTTTTGGACGGCGGGCAACAATAGCCCGACCAACACGGCGATGATAGCAATCACCACCAACAATTCGATCAGGGTGAACCCAAGTCGGGTCCGGGTACGAGCCATGATTCGGCCTCCTAAATAAAATGGGCAACAATGACATTGTACGGCAAGCGACGGTCAAGAGTATAGTCAATCGACTTTGGCGACGGGACCGCTTCAGAACCATACAGTATAACTTTAACCTGTGCGTCCGGATTCGTACAAGTGGTAATCGCAAAATTCCGCGTGCCGTTACGAACTGGAAACCGAACGGACCGGGACGGAATACCGCTTTTGACACTCGTTTCCGTTGCCAGTTCCACAAACGCAACGGATTGTGTGCCAAGTGCGGGCAGATTTGTAGGTCGTGGTCGAGTCTTCGAGGCCCGACCACGACCTACAAAATCATCAACCGGATTAGGAGCATCCCGATTCACCACGCCGCACTCACGCCGCCTCTACTGACCGCTGATTTGCCCGGTGTTGGGGGGCGGATCAAGGTCCGGGTTGAAGATTTTGAAGTTGATGAGGTGCCGTCCTACGAGCCGTGCGGGTCAGGGGACCATCTTTATTTATGGGTGGAGAAGCGGAGCGTCGGGCCGGAGCATTTGGCCCGCACCATCGCCCAGAAACTCGGGACGCACGCCGGGGCCGTTGGCACCGCCGGGTTGAAGGACCGGCACGCCATCACGCGGCAATGGGTCAGCGTGCCGAAGGAAACGGAACCGCTGTTGAAGAAGATCGACGGCGACGGGATTCGCGTGCTGAAAGTCGAACGCCACACCAACAAACTCAAGCCGGGGCACCTGCGCGGCAACACGTTTCGCATCCTAATTCGTGGCGCCGATCCGTCGAAGGCCGCCGAAGCCGAAGCCATCCTGACCCGACTGCGGACGCTAGGAATGCCGAACTTTTACGGCCCGCAACGCTTCGGGCGGGACGGCGGCACGGTAGACCTGGGCTTCCAATGTTTGAACGGCACCCAGCCGAAACGCCTGCGGCCGTTCGTGTACAAGTTCGCGCTGTCGGCGGTGCAATCGCTCCTGTTCAACGACTACCTTGCCCAACGAATGCGCGACGGGCTGTTACGGACGGTGGTCGCGGGTGACGTGATGATGAAGTGGCCGTTCGGCGGGCTGTTCGTCGCGGCAGATGTCCCGGTTGAACAAGCCCGCTTCGATGCCCGCGAGACCGTAACCGGCGGCCCGATGTACGGCAGCCGCATGTTCGCCGCCGCCAGTGACGCGGCTATTCGGGAAGCAAAGGTGTTGAGTGACAACCGACTGTCACTCGCCAGTTTCAACGGCTTCGGCAAACTGATGGGCGGCACCCGTCGCCACAACCTCATGTACCTCGTCGACCTGATTTCCACGTGGGAACCCGACGGCTTACGCCTGAC
>JANLRE010000379.1:0-1862 GCA_031368205.1 Fimbriiglobus sp.
TCGTGCCCCTGTCCGAGTCAACGCAATTTTGCTTGATGTGGGATGTCGATTTACCAACAAATCTGCGCGCGGGTTTGGAGCAGGTTTGCGAGTTCGTGACCTACCTGGGTCACTCGGCGACGCCCGTGCGGGTCGGGATCGACGACACGCCGCACGAGCCGACGCTGGTGCCGAGTGACACGGCGGCGACGCACCACCTTCGCGTTTTCAATTCGGGTCGCACCGCTTACTTGAAGAATCGCTACGACCTCGGGTTGCGGCCCCAACCGGCGATGTGGCAGGGCTACGCCGCACCGAAGCCCCAACGCGAAGTGCCGATTTTTGAGGGGTCGTTCGATCCGGGATTGTTCGTTCTTCGGCAGGTCGATGGTCGTCGTTACGGTCTGGAGTCGTGTGGCATCATTGCCGACGCCATTCGTCTGGAGTTGATGCGACGCCACGGCCCGAACGCCCCCGAATGGATCAGCGGCCATGCCGGCGATGGCTCGCCGAGCAAGCAACCACGCCCGGCCTATCTGCCACTCGGGTTCGTCGATTTTGAACATGCCGATGGCCACCTACTTGGCATCGCCATCGTGGTGCCGACGGAGTTCGAGCATACCGAACAATTGTTCGAGTTGCTGACGAAGCACGAGGACGAAGAGCACCGAGGCGTACCGCGGTTAGCGATGACGATTAAGAATCCCCAACTGGAGAACCGCGTCATCGGCGAGTTGGTTCTGGAACTCGACGAGCGCCCGGAAGGACGGCGACCGTTCAACTTGAAGTCGTTCACCTGGACTCACGCGGCGGAAGTTTGGCGGACCGTCACGCCGATCATGCTGCCACAATTTCCACGTCGGGGTTTGACAGCGGAAGAGGTCGTGGCGAATGCGTGTCTCGATTCCGGCTTCCCGGAACCGAGTCACGTCCGCGTGAGTTTCGCGCCGCTACTTTCCGGTGTGCCGCATTCCCGGTCGTTCCACGTCAAGCCGCGTCAGGGCCGTCCGCCACGACCGCTCATTCACGCCGAGATCACGTTCCCCGTGCCCGTTCGCGGCCCCGTGCTGATCGGTGCGGGCCGGTACGCGGGCTACGGCGCCTGTCGCCCGGATTTGAAGGAGAAGCACTCATGAGCCTGCCCACCCCGGACCAATTCGCGGAGTTCTATCAGGCCGTTCACGACTACGAGCCGTTTCCGTGGCAGAACCGTTTGGCGGATCGCGTTTGCAACGGCGATTGGCCGCACGCGATTGCCCTGCCCACCGCAGCAGGGAAGACCGCGAGCATCGACATCGCCGTGTTCGCCCTCGCCTGTCGAGCCAAGAACGCGGCCCGGCGGATTTTCTTCGTGGTGGATCGCCGCATTGTTGTTGACCAAGCGTATACCCACGCGAAGAAGTTGGCAACGGTTCTACATGAGGCGAATTCCGGCATTTTGAAGCGGGTCGCCGATTCGCTACGAGACTACGCCGAAGACGAACGCCCCCTGGATGTCTACGCCCTTCGTGGCGGGATGTACCGCGAGTCGGCGTGGATCCGGTCGCCGCTGCAACCAATGGTCATTGCCAGCACCGTCGATCAAGTCGGCTCCCGGCTGCTGTTCCGTGGCTACGGCGTTTCGGATTCGATGAAGCCGATTCACGCCGGTCTGGTTGGTAACGATTCGCTAATTCTGCTCGACGAAGCCCATTGTGCGAAGCCGTTCAACCAGACAATGCAAGCGGTCAAGAACTACCGCGACTGGAACGAGTCGCATTTACCCTTCCAATTCGTTTCGATCACCGCAACGCCGACGACGAAAGTCAAGGTGATGCACGAGAACGAAGACGATTTAAGCCATCCCGTTCTCGGCAAGCGAATTCGGGCGAGCAAGCCGGCAA
>JANLRE010000387.1:0-2133 GCA_031368205.1 Fimbriiglobus sp.
GTTGCCCTTTCCTGGCGAACCGGCTGCGTAAGCTGCTGGGTGGGCTGCCACAAGCACGGGGAAAGTGATGACCCAGGCGACTGACATCGCCGGTTCGCCGGGAACACCCGACTGGTGAACCTGCTGCTTCAGAATGAGCACCCCGCCTTTTTTGATTCTCGGCAAGATTGGCTGTAAAATAGAACTGAAGACCTGTTCCAGAAATTCACAAATGGTGCGTGTATGACTGCTGAGAACTTTGAAGTTGTACTCGAAACACTGCTTTTCAAGCGGCCTTTCAGTGTGTTCACGGTCGAATTGAATAGTGGGCAGTTAGTCGAGGTCGATCATCCGTTGGCAATGAGCGTTCGGTACGGCGTTGCGTCTTTCCTTTCACCGGGCGGAGTTCCTGTTTGGTTCGATCACGACAGCGTGTTAAAAATCATCGCTGCTCCGGCTGGGGCGGAGGCGTAGCCGCAAATCCAGGTGATCACCGAGATTGCTTACTTCGCCTTCAGCGTGATGGCGTAGCTGCACACGTTGTACCGGCTCGATTCGTCGCCGAAGGGGACGGGGGCGGAGAGGGTGAAGGTGTTGCCGGTACAAATGTAATTGAAGGGTTTGTTGCGGATGGGGTCGTCGGGAACGGGGACGATGGTGATGTCCGAGAGCGTGGCGGGGAGTTGGCCATTGGTTGTGGCACTGTGCAGGCGGATGGCTTCGATCACGCGGAGGGCGGCCACTTTTCGTTCGCTACGGGCGCCGGCGGCGATAAAGACCTTTTCCATTGCCGGCAGAGTGAGCATATAGAACGCCAGCACCGCGTCGGTTTCGTTGTCGGCGTGCATCTTTTTTTGCTTCTCAAGGCATCGCTTCAAACCGACTTCCGCATCAGGATAGGGCAGACCCAAGTATTTTCGTTGATCGTCGAGTAACTCCTTAAAGTGTTCGTAACCTTGCAGCAACAGAACTTGTGCCTGTGGCATCGCGTCGAGTTCTTTGGCCGTGTGGCCGCGTGCGAGTAGGTCTTTCGTCGCATTCGCAAAATGGAATTTAGTGTAACCGGCACGGTCGGTTTTCGCCACAAATTTCGAGAGCTTAGTCAGGTCCGGGTCTGGTCCCAAGAGTTGCTTCTCCGGGTCCTTGGCTTTCGCCAGTCGTTCATCCAGGATGCGGTTGGCTAACACGGCAGTCATTGGCTTCTTGCCGATGATAAAGTTCTCGGGCACTGCCGAATCGAAGTAGACGGCTTCCCCTTCAAATGCAATCCGGGAATCTATCAGCGGGCGTGGCAGGGCAGTGAGTGCCCAGTAGAGGTTGGGCGAATCGGGGCGGGCGATCCAATCTTCGACCCGTTCCAGAAGCGTGTTTTCCATCGCCAGGCCGACGAGCATCTGAATCAACGCGCCGGCTTCGCCGTGGTGCTTCGCGGTTTGGAACCCAACGGTGAGCCATTTCGCCGCTTCTATGTAGTGGTTTTGCTTGAGTTCGAGTTTGACCTTCAAGCCCAAATACTGAATCGCTTCTCGTGCAGGACCGATCTGTTGGAATATAACCCCCATGCCATCATTACTGCCACGCGGTGGCAATAGTTCCCATTCGCAGCGATCGCAATGGCTTGCTTTGTCTAGTTCCTGAAACAGCGTGGAATAGGGTTGAAGGTGCTGCTCAAGCTTCGAGGCGTTGATCTTTTGAATTGCGGATCCTTCAAACTTGGTCGTCGCGGTTTCGTTCTGCTTGGCTTCATCACCAATCTTTGCGGTGGGTCGGGTCGTGAACGCCCGGTGGTACGCCAGCGCCGCGTTGCCTGGGGTCTTCTCACGCAGCGTGGGGAGCAACGAGTACTTCAGCGCCGGTCGTGGTTCGGCTGCCGGGGTGACGGTGAACTTCTTCACGAGTGCTGGGTCCGGTTGTGCGAACACATCGAGGGGGAGCATCAACACTGTCAGAAATGCAAGGAATCGTGGCATCATGAATCACTCGTCGTCGGGCGGTACGGGTGGCTTGGGCGGGAGGCGGTACGGGGCGGTTAGCACGCCACGGGGCAAGTCGAGCGAGCGTTCCAACTCAGCAGGCGTGACGGTGCTGGCCGGTTGTTGCTTGGGGTTAGGTAACGCATCGAGTCCCGCAGACAACACGCTGTCACGAATCCGC
>JANLRE010000413.1:0-1178 GCA_031368205.1 Fimbriiglobus sp.
GAATTACAAACCAGCCACTTCCCCGACCGCCGGTCGGCTTTACCTCCTCATTGCCCCGAGTAGTTGGGGTAACAACGATTGCAGCGGCAGCTACAAAGTGAAAGTCAAAGTCGGCGAATAGTTGTCCCGAGATCGTAAACCGAATGAAGCCCCACGTCGGTGGGGCTTCATTTGTTCACCCCTCACTGGAAACCGTCATGAACCTCTCGGGCAAGCGGATCGCAATGCTGATCGAGCAACAATATCAAGAGATGGAAGTGTGGTACCCCGTTTACCGGCTCAAGGAAGCGGGCGCGGCCGTCACGCTCGTCGGCTTGGAAGCGGGAAAAGTCTACGCCAGCAAACTCGGCTACCCCGCCAAGGCGGATGTCGCCGCCCACACCGTCAACGCCGCCGATTTCGATGCAATTATCATCCCCGGTGGGTTCGCGCCCGATTACATTCGGCGTAGTGAAGCGATGCTGAAAGTGGTACGGGACATGATCGCTGCCACCAAACCCACCGCCGCCATCTGCCACGGCCCGTGGGTACTCTGCTCGACCACAGCACTTCGTGGCAAGAAAGCAACCTGCTTTCATTCCATCAAAGACGACGTGGTGAACGCCGGTGCCATCTACGTTGATGCCGAAGTCGTCGTGGATGGCAACATCATCACCAGCCGCAAGCCCGATGACTTGCCTGCGTTCACAGTGGCTGTGATGAAGGCGATGGGTTAGAAGAGTGAAATGTAACGGATTTCGGGGTTAACTTAAGGGCAAGCTGATGCGAACAACTATCACGATTTTGCCCGAGGCACGAATCGAACTGCTAGATTTACTGACCACACGAACACGTGTTCCGAGTGACGCACTCGCATTAGCAATTTTCTATTGTGAGGAAATCGAGCGGACCTTCACGCAGTCCGGAACAATACCATTCGGGGCAGTTTTGAAGCGATTGCATAGTGGTTCAATTTGGTGGCTTTACGCTGATGGCATTTGGCTTGCGTTCACTCAGCAAGATAGTGTTGTCGGTCCCTGGCCATTCCGCACCAAGGAACGAAGGATCACTGTGGTTGCGTTTTCAGCGCAGCCAGACGCTGCTTGAAATCCGCTATCACTTCTCGGATCGGAATGGCATCATCGAGGTGTTGTAACCGTTGCTCAATCTTTGTTTGCTCCTCGGGAGTTAGCCTCGGA
>JANLRE010000486.1:0-2499 GCA_031368205.1 Fimbriiglobus sp.
GCGTCGGGTGATCGAAGACCTCCAGTCGTACCTGATCGAGGTAAAGTACCTCGTCCATCGGTTCGGAAATCTTCAGCGTGAACTTGCCGTTCTTCGCCACGAGTTGGCCGGGTTCGATCTTGACGGACTCCTCCGGACGAGGCGGGCGAATGCTGCCATCCGGACCGCATTCCCCCAGCGCACCGCCGCCCAAAAAGTCCGTGATGTAGCGAAATCGTTGACCGTCCCAGGTGTGAAGGATCGGGCACGATGTCCCCTTGCGGTTGTTCTCCAGGATCCGCGTGAATTCACAAGTCGGCACGTTCAGTTCGGCTTGTGGCACGCCATCCGGCCAACGAACCCGGACCACGTCCGCAGTTGCCGCTTTCCCAATTCCCAGTGTGATGGGTTGCCTTGACAAGCCTAAACCAGCGGAGAGCGTCGTATTTTCTAGCGACATCCGCCCGCGCCCCGTCAACACGCCCACCGTCGCGCCAATGCCATCGGTGTTGGTCCGCAGGTTCGCGCCTTTGTCCCGTTTGCCGGTCAGTTCTAGTTTCACGGCGCGATTCGGGTTACCCAAACTGCGGAACACTGTCAGCCCGCTGTCACTGGACCACGTTAGCAAATCTTGGAAGCAGTCGTTGTCAAAATCCGCAACCGCGAACCCGATCAGGTTCGGGAGTTGATCGGCAATCGGGCCGAACGGCACAGCGCGGTTCAGCAGTTTGCCTTGGCCATCCCCCTGCAACACGATCGGTTTTCGATCCTCCGACAACCCGACGATGTCGGCGTGGCCGTCGTGGTCGAGGTCGGTCGTGACGGCTTGAATCAGTGACGGAGAATCGGTGGTGCCTTCGCTAAAGCGGTTCGTCAACGTGTTGATCGGTGCGTCCGATGCGCTCAACAACACGAGCGGCTTACTTCCGGTACGCAGCAAGAAGAGATCGGACTGTTCATCGTCATTGGCGCGCAACACCAAGCCGCCGTTCCACGCACCTGTTTGGGCAGTGATCGGTTGCCCTTTACTGAACCGTAGCAGGCGGTCGTTGACTGTCACAATCGGTGATTGTCTGTCTACAAGTGTCACGACATCGACATCTCGATCCGCGTCCAAATCGGACCCCACGAACGCGGTGACGGGGCCAACCGTACTCGTCAGTGGACTCAGTTTATCGGCCAGTCGAAACTTGCACGTCAACCCCGGCGAAGCTTGTGGCAGTGCCTCACCGACGTTCAGCATAATTTGCACTGCCCCGTTTTTACCGGGCGATTTCAAGGACGCCAAAGCTTCGGCTGGCGTGTCCGCGTATTTCGCCAATAGCAGATCGAGGTCGCCATCTTGGTCCAAATCAAGCCAGGCGACGCCGAGGTAAACCCCGGTCAGTTTCTCAGTACCCGACTCGGTCGATTTGTCGTTGAACTTCTGGCCGAGTTCGTTGCGGAACAACCGAACGCCGTAGGGGCCAGTCAAGACGACATCCGGCCAGCCGTCGTTGTCAAAATCCGCGACCGCCGTCCCGAAACTGGCACCCGTTCCCAGCCCGAGTGACACCGTGGTGTCACTAAACTTTCCGTTCCCGTCGTTGTGGAGTACGAGATCGGTCAACTTCCCGTTCCGCATCACGGCAGAAAGTAGCAGCACGTCCAACCGCTTATCCTGATCGTAGTCAAACGCCACGACGGTTCCGCCAAATCGTGCGCGGATTGCTTGGCGTAATTCACCCTGAGGGTCGGCACGTAAATCCGCGTCGGTCGCCCACTTCGTGCCGTCGGAAAGTGTGACTTGAAAGTTGCCCCACTTCTCGAACATCGGCAGCGGGCCGAGGAGATTTTTTACCATCGGTCGTTTGCCGATCACTTCCGCGTACCGGCCCATCTCCGTGTAGACCAACTGGTATTCCGACTCCCAGTTCGCGTCCACAAGTGCGATTTTTTCCTGCATCATCGCGTCAGTTTTTAGCGGATCGCGTTCATGCCCGTGTAGGGCGAGCGCATACCGTGCCGCGTTGAGGTAGGGATTCAGTTCCAGGGCTTTGCGGAAGAACTCTTTCGCTTGTGGGGCATCGTCCTTGTCCGGATAGGTTACCCCACGCTGGTACCACCCGTGCGCATCGGTCGGGTCGATCCGGGTCACCGCTTCAAAGTGCGGTGCGGCTTCGGCGATGCGGTTGAGATAGATCAGGATGATGCCGAGCGAATAATGGGCGTGGGGGTTGTCCGGGTCTTGCCGAATCACACCTTCAAACAGATCAATCGCACGCTGAAGGTTCTCCGGTGCCTGTGTGTTCAACAGCGCGATGCCGAGGTTAATTTTCGCTGGCGTCCAGTACGGTGCCGCTTCGACGGCCTTGTCAAATTCCACGACCGCAGGGAGGTAATCAAACTGCTCCATCAGCCCAATCCCACGAGCATTCGCGGTGGCAGCCACTTCAAACCGCTTAGCGTCGAGACCATTTTTCAAGAACGTCCCGAACCAAACAACAACACCGACAATCAGAATCAGTCCGATCACGAGCA
>JANLRE010000523.1:0-1462 GCA_031368205.1 Fimbriiglobus sp.
CGGGTGATGATTGACAAGACCGAACACACTCTACGAGTGCCAATGCAACGACGGCGGCGGTGATGTGGTCGTGTTCCAAGAGGCAGCGGATCAGTTGGGTCGTTCGGCCTTATGAGGAGATGTGCATCGTGGACACCACCGAACACCAGCGTGCTGAGGCACTCGCGGCCACTGAGGCCGGGCTGTTGGCCGAGGCGTATCGACTCTGGCTGCCACTCGCCGAAGCCGGCGACCCCGATGCCCAGTGCCATGTCGGGAGCATGATGGTGTTTAGCTTCCACAGGTTCGAGAGTTACGAACAACTCAACGCCGGGACTGGGCCGACCGTTGATGAAGCCACATCGCACGATGACCGGGAGGCCGGGGTGAGGTTCCTGATGGCCGCTTCTGCGGCTGGCATCGGGGCGGCGTCTTTCAACTTGGCCGGGTTGTACGTTGACGTATCGGGCGATGGGTCGTGGGAGGAGCGCAAGGCTAGGGCCGCCGAGTTGTATGCTCTTGCCTATTCCCAGGGGGTTACCGCGTTCGGGTGGCTGATGCAGGGCGAGGGGCCGGGGCAACCGTACCTCGATCTCATGGAGCGGCACCTGATCTCGGGCGACCAGTCCCCGCCCCCGGAATGGTGGTCTGGCAAACCGTGCAATGAAACAGACGGCGGGGCGTGAGGTGGTTCCGGGGTTCAACGGCACGTCAGCCGCGCCGCTCAACACTTCAAGCGGGTAGCGCCACGCCGACACCCTGGGTTCACTGGTCGCCATATTCAGCAGTCTGAAGGACTGCGAGCCGGGAGTCGGGAACGATGGCTGTCAGCCCTTCAGGCTGAAGAACTTTTACATTACTACCCAGGGCGTCGTCGCCAAGCCTCCTCGCCCTGGGCTAAGTGCTCCCAGGCTTTCAGCCTGAAGTCGAGAAGATCGCCGGTGTCCTGAACAAATTTCCCAACAACTTACCCGCCTCTTCTCACCCCGGTTGCGGGAATTGCAGGACGGCGAGCTTGGCGACGGGGTCGTGTTCGTGGGTGAAGAGGAGTTCGACGGCGGCGATGTTGCTAACGCGCACTGTCATTTCCAGGACACGCCCGAAATCGACGCCGTCGATGAACCCTTGCAGCGGGCGTTTTTGCGGGTCGAGGTTTTTGATGTGGACGACGGAGTCGATCGTCAGCACGGCGGGGTGCCAGAACTCGGGCTTCAGCACGTTGGACCCGGCGAGCGTGAGGAGCGGGGCGTTGAACGGGAGCGGGGTAGCGCCCATCGCGCGGGCATACGAGGTCGAACCCGCCGCCGTGGAAACCAGCATCCCGTCCGAGACGACACGCGGCATCCGGATTTGCCCGTTGACCGCGACTTCGACCCACGCAGTCTGGCCGGTTTCGCGCTCCATCCAGCAATCGTTGAACGCCAGCGCTTCGCGTTGTTCACCATGCTCGCCGGTCATTTCCACCCACAGTAGCGGTAACTGG
>JANLRE010000552.1:0-2274 GCA_031368205.1 Fimbriiglobus sp.
ATGCAGCACCCGGGGATCATGCCCGGGGGCGGCGCGTCGATGTGGTACGAGACGGCCCCGCGGCCGCTGGCCGACGGCGACGGCTACGCCTGGAACTACCCCGTCAACTACTTCGCGGGCGGCGGCGTCAAAGGACCGGGCGTGCCCCCCAAAGCCGACATCGACATTGACGGTAGCGTCGCCGGGGCGGCGTTTACCGAGATCACTGAAGACTCGATCGGGGGCCTCGTTGTCCGGAATTCGGACGGCAACAATGCGCCCCGCCAGAAGGTAACTGTCCAGCAAATCTTGGACGTGAATAGCGCACCCTTTCCGAACGTGAAGGTCAAAGTGACCGGCCAAGGCGGTGCCGTCGATCTCTACGACGCGGCCGCCGGCGGGAGCAAAGTGCCAGCGGGCACCCTGTTCGACAACGCAAATCTGCCGAAAAGCTTCTGGGTCCAGGGAGTTGCGGGCAGCACCACGATGCGGGATACCAAACTGGCCGCCACGCCCGTACTAAGCAGCGTGGCGGTCGCCAACGGTGCTGACGAGGTGGCGTTAACGGTGCTTTGGGTTGACGTAGTCGTGAAGACCGAAGGGTATATTTCGACCGATAACGATAAGCGTGACAACTACGAAAACTGGACAGAACTTGGCACAAGCAAGCTTGGGCTACAGCGGTACACTGACTTTAACAGTTACGGGAAGCGGATTGGCTGGGGCGTAGAGTCCCGCGGCAGAGTATCACCTGCTAATTTCCTATATCCAGGCGTGGACATTAAGCTAGGACGCGACTGGGAGGCAAAGTTCTATATAAATGGTGTGCAGACGCCAGATGCATACGTTTTTTCGGCGACCGTTCCTCCGGGTAACGACACTGGCCCTGCTAGTGCATTGGACAATAACCCGATCGATTCAAATGGATTCGTCTACGATTTCGATGCGCCTGGCCTGCCAGTCGACGTCGAAACGGCAGGCACAATTAGAAGGTTTCGAGCCAATTTCCGTGCTTTCGCTTGGGTGGATATCGGCGGGTTATCAGTAAGGGCGTCTGGAATCTACGCGTACTTTGTCCGATTTAGCACAAAACAACTAGGCCCAGGTTCCATAGACAACTGGTCGGTCATTAATCCTCCAGATGTCGTGGGGGACAAGCAGGTCGGCGGCCCCCACGGTGTGACAAATCTTACGGAGAATTTACTTTAAGCCGGATGTGCCTGAAGACCATCCACACAAGGACGCGAGTACGATATGATATTACTAGCCGCTATCTGGTTGAATTTTACATTGCATCGTAACGACCTTCCAGTGCCATTAGATCGGGCAAGATATACGAAAGAGATTTTAGCGCACCAGAAAAAGCAATCGACTGATGTCAAGGATGCACTCCTGTCGGCTTCGCAATGCATGAAAAAAGGGGACGACACTGCGACAACAATAGCAGTCCGCAAACTAGCGATACTGCGCACACCGGAAGCCATCCCCTTCCTCGTAGAACACCTCGACTTTGAACCGAAGGGGCCATCGGGGTTTTCCTCCCCGAACACTTTGAGTGAATCACTCCCCTGCGTAGCAGCATTGGGTCATATTGGTGGGTCCGCGTGCCATAACGCGGTGATTGACCGTGTTCTAGCTTCTACTACAAATAGCGATATCCGTTGCGGTCGGATTGTTCTCAAAATGTCACTTGGCTGCGATGACGCAATCGCATTGTTGAAGGCTCGTGCGCAACGCGAACATGATGCAATCAGGGCGAAAAGACTCACAACATTAGCAGAATCTCTCGACAAGTATGAGCGGCTTACTACTTACGAATAGCTAACGCGGTCAGCCTCATTGAGTAAGGTGAAAATGCTAAGCTGTGCTATCCCGTAGCTACTTCTTGTACCAATAAATGTTGCCTGCTCGCAACGGATTTCCCCCTGCCACTCTTTAACGATGGTAACGACTGCCCTAACGTCGCGCCGACCCTCCAGGCAGAGTCAACCTGAAACGCTTCGGCGTGCCGTACGCGAAATCCTCAATGCTATTGGTGAGAACCCTGATTGCGGTGGACTGGCCGTCATGCCAGCCCCGCCCGCATGAGCGATTTCTGCGACTGACTACGGCTCCTTCCGCTCGCGCTTCGGGGCCGGCCGCTCGCGCGGCAGCAGGTCGGGGAGGTTGGCGATGCGGGTCGCGGTCACGGCGATCACGCCCGCCCCTTGCACCAGGTTCGGCTCCTTCGCCTTGTCGAACGTGTCCGACTGCGTGTGGTGCGTCAGCCGGTACTCGTCCATCTCCTGCCGGCAC
>JANLRE010000554.1:0-2214 GCA_031368205.1 Fimbriiglobus sp.
GTGGCTTCCGCACGGACGGCTCTAACCTGCCGTGGGTGGTGTTCGACCTGTTAAGGACTGAAAATTCACCACCAACATTATTTGATAAGTTGAATGCCAAGAGTTTTGGCGTCAAAGAAAGTTATGGGCACTGGATCGATCACCTCCGTACTGCCCTGCCCGACCTCGTCAAAGTTCATTCCGTGTTCCGTCCGGAAGACCGGCACCGCTACCTCGTCCTCGAATACGAAAATGGCATCCTTGTGCCATCTTGGATGGCTTCGGACGGGACCCTACGAATGCTCGCTCTCACACTGCCGGCATACCTGCCGGCGTTCCACGGCATATACCTTATCGAGGAGCCGGAGAACGGCATCCACCCCAAAGCTGTCGAGACGGTCTATCAGTCGCTATCCTCAGTTTACGATGCCCAACTTTTGCTGGCGTCGCATTCACCGGTGGTCTTGAGCTGCGCATCTCCCGATGTCGTTCTGTGCTTCGCTAAGAACGATGAGGGTGCCACCGACATTGTGACAGGAACGAATCACCCCCGGCTTCAAGAATGGAAGGGCGAAACCAACCTCGGCCAATTGTTCGCGGCGGGGGTGTTGGGGTGAGTAAGCCCAAGCCCAAGACGCTGCCGCTGACACCCAAGCACGATTTGGTCGTGCTAGCTGCGGACAAGGACACTGAGCAATCGCTCGCCGGTCTTTTGGATACCCGCGCCAAGTCGTTGCAGATGCGTGTTGTCAATTACAACACCGTGATCCATCCGCAGCATGATCCCGGGTGCCTGCTTCAAAGCAGTGGCATCCTTGCCGGCTATTTGCGCTCGCACGCCCGGCCCGCGCGGGTACGACGGGGGGAAAAAAGGCGACGGGCGTGAAGCGGCACGCGTGCGTGGACGCGCTCGGGCTGGTGTGGAGCCTGGCGGTGACGCCGGCCGACGTGCCGGACGGGCAAGGGGGCGCGGGCGGCGGTGGTCGAGGCGCGGGCGGCGAGCGGGAACCGGCTGACGCACCTGTGGGCGGACTCGGCGTACCGGGGCCTGCTGGTGGCGTTCTGCTGGGTGCTGTTCGACCTGACGGTCGAGATCGTGACGCGGCGGGAGGGTTCGGTCGGGTTCGAGGTGCAACCCCGGCGGTGGGTGGTCGAGCGGACGTTCGGGTGGCTGGGCCGGTGGCGGCGGCTGAACCGGAACTCCGAGCACACGCTGGCGAGCGGCAAGGCGGTGGTCCAGGTGGCCCTCATCGGAATCATGACGCGACGGCTCGCCAAGACGAACAAGAAGTGATTTTCCCCACAGGCTCTCAACGAATCGCAAGATTTCGCACTCAATGGGTATGATGACCCGGTACTCGGTCCGATCGTCGGCCCGAAACGTCCCAACCTCGTCAGAAGTTGGCCTTGACTCTTCCACATCAGAAAGGATTGCTGGCATGTCTGTTATCGTACTGTTTTTGTTGGTGGCAAGTATGCCTCCAGGAGTTGACAAGCCGCCGCCGGTCGGTAACACGTGGTTTGGCAAACTGAGTTCGGACGAGCCGGCAGACATCCGGCTGCTGATATCGGCAGCCCCGCAAGCCATCGGCGAATTCGAGGCGATTCTCAATAATCCAGAGAGTGACACCTTTCACATTGCACGGCTGTATAGCATTTTGGCCGCAGCAAAGATTGACCACAAACGGTTTTTCACGTCGGCACTGCGCGACCTGAGCCACCCCAATGCAAGCGTCCGCATGGCTGCCGCCGACTATGCCGGCCATGTCGGCGGCGTACAGTTCGCCGCCCCCCTGCTCATGCAGGCGTTCCACGACCCGAAGGCCGATGTCTGTAACGCCGCGAGACGTGCGGTCACCAAAATCGGCGACGAGGGGACTGTAGCCGCCCTGGACCACTTCATCCGGTTCGGGGGCGGTCGGACGTACGAGCCGGCCGATCAGAAAGTTTTCGTCGAGGTCTACACCAAGACGCGCGACGAGATCAAAGCCCGCCTCGCGGCCGCGAAGCCGACCCCCGCGCCGCCGAAGTAGCTCGCTCGGTCGTCACTCCTTGCGCTCGCGCTTGGGGGCCGGTGGCTTGTCGCGGGGGAGGAGGTCGGGGAGGTTGGCGATGCGGGTCGCGGTCACGGCGATCACGCCCGCCCCTTGCACCAGGTTCGGCTCCTTCGCCTTGTCGAACGTGTCCGACTGCGTGTGGTGCGTCAGCCGGTACTCGTCCATCTCCTGCCGGCAC
>JANLRE010000633.1:0-3288 GCA_031368205.1 Fimbriiglobus sp.
CCTCGTCGCTGTGGCTCACAAACTCCTAACAATCGCCAACGCGATGGTCCAAAACAAAACAACCTGGCGACACTCGAACGTCGCAAATCCAGCTTGACTTCTAACACAGTCACTACACTCCGGTGCCCCTTCAGGGCACAATTCCAAGACCGCCCATCCGCCAGGATAACCTTCCACCAACGATTCCGAAGATTAGGCTCAGCCAGACACAATGGGGCAGCGACGGAAGTGCGAAAACTTAGAACACAGCAGACGGTTGTCGAACCCGGTGTGGATTCGGGCCGAAAATTAAGATAAGCACCTGGCGTCCCCAGCCGGCCCGATCATACCCACCAGCGCGCCGACGACCCGGCCTAGATCGGAGATGTGATACTCGGTCGGGTCCAGTAGGACGGCATCACCCTCAAGCGCGAGGAATTTCCACAAGCTGCCAGTCGTCACGACCCCGTACACCCGTGGGATCGCCCGGCCCCGCCTGTCGTTGAACAGCCGGGCCGCGACCATCTCGGCGATGCACTGCCCCAGGCCGGACTTCAAGTTGTCGTTCTTTGCCTCAACGACGACCACCGCTGGGGCCTCGACGACAAGTTGTTCTGCCGACAAACTGAGCAGAAAGTCGCACACACCCGTCAGTCCCTGGGCGCTGTCCACCGCAAACTCGACGCCTGAAAACAGGCTGACTGGACGGTGAGCGCGGCGGCGGACCTCTAGCAACACCGGGACGACAATCAGTTCGGAACGGGCCTTTTCGGTGCTGATCGCAACAGCCAATGGAAGGGTCTCGGCCAAGGTGTCTGTTAACATCGGCCCGGCTATGACATCCGGCCAGCCGGCGAACACGTCAGGGGCCTCGGTGATCGTCAGCCCGAACCGCGCCTTGACGGAGTCGATCGTGAACTCGCTGTACGGCACGGCGATCCTCCTTCTGTTTAAGGCCAAACAAAGTCAATTTAACGATCTACGAAGTTCACGTCGATGCACAACCCTGCGTGAATCTCAACCCCGTTTTTGATCCCGCAGGAACTTCACCCCTTATTTCCGCCAAATCATCCGAGAAATTGGAACGCCAAGTCGTATAGTTTGCATCATATGCTCTATAAGTGTTGTAACCTGAATTAACGCTGTTGTCGGCTCAACTGAGTTCTCCTGTAGGATCGCTTAAATCAGAATGTCGCCCACCCCGCCATTTTCGGTTCTGTCTGTTGCTCCGTTTATCGGGGTGCAATCATGATTGCACCGTTCCAACAACGGCAACACATCCTCACCATCGCGCTGGAAGATTACTTCCAGGTCGGTGCGTTCAACAAGTTCGTCCAGAAGAACCAGTGGTATCGGTTTGAAACCCGACTCGAAAAGAACACGCAAACCACGCTGTCCCTCTTGGAACACCACCACGCGAAGGCGACGTTCTTCGTTCTCGGTTGGGTGGCGAAGCGATTCCCGCAATTGATCAAAACGGTCGCGGACGCGGGACATGAAGTGGCCATCAAGGGCTACTACCACCGCAGCATCCGCGAGATGACGCCGGAAGAATTTCAATCGGATTGCTTGCAGGCGAAAGAAGTCGTGGAGGCCGCCACGGGTCAACAAGTGGTCGGCTACCGTCTGGCGGACGGCTGGTTCGGGCCGCAGGACGTGTGGGCGTTGGACGTGCTGGCGTCGATCGGGTTTGGGTACGATTCCAGCATTGCTCCGAACGGGAAGAACTTCAGCGACCAAGCGTTCCGCCATCAACTCCATGAACACGAGTACAGTGGCAAGCGGATTTGGGAAGTGCCCATTTCGACTGCCAGTATTCTCGGGATGACGGTCCCGATTGCCGGTGGCAACTACCTGCGCCAGCTTCCCGCAATTTTAACGCGCCGGGCGATTGCCCGCTGGGATCGCACGCAGTTGTCGCCGCTCGTGTCGTACTTCCACGTCTGGGAACTCGACCCGGAGCAACCGCGGTTGGCGATCGGCGGTTGGCTCACGAGCAAACGACACTACCGCAACTTACACAAAATGCACGACCGCCTCGCGGACATGTTGAGTCGGTATCGGTTTACCTCCGCTGCGGATTACTTGCACCTGTCCACGGAACCGGAAGTCGGTTCGCAATCGCGGATCCCGACCACGGCCGATTTCTGGCACACCGACACGGATCGGTACACCCGCCCGATCGAACCCAAGCTGGTGCAAAAGTCGAGCGAACCGCTGAAGCCCGTGACGATCGTGGTGCCCCTCTTCAATGAAGAGGAATCGGTGAAGTACCTGTCGAACACACTGGAGCGAGTGAAGTCGTCACTCGCCGATTGTTACGACGTGCGATTCCTGTTGGTGGATGACGGTAGCAGCGACACAACCTGGCGTGGTTTGGAAGCGGAGTTCCTGGATAAACCGGGGTACAAACTCCACCAGCACGTCAGGAATTTTGGCGTGGCGGCGGCGATCATGACCGGCATCAAACGGGCCGATACCGAGATCGTCGCGTCGATGGATTGCGACTGCACCTACGATCCGCTCGAACTGCGAAACATGCTCCCGTTGCTGCAACCGGGCGTCGATCTCGTGACGGCGTCGCCGTACCACCCGGAAGGGCACGTCCGTAACGTCCCCGGTTGGCGGCTGTTTTTGTCCAAGGGCGCGACGTGGCTTTACCTCCGAGTCTTGCGGCAAAAACTCTACACGTATACCAGTTGCTTCCGCGTCTATCGGCGGAGCAGCGTCGCCGGAATGCAACTCCGCCACGGCCGCTACTTGGGCGTCGCGGAACTCGTCGGACGCATTGACCTCACGGGCGGAACCATCGTCGAACACCCGGCCACGTTGGAAGTACGGATGCTGGGCCGGTCCAAGATGAAAACAGTGAGTACGATCTTCGGCCACCTCCGATTGATGGCCCGATTGGCCTGGGTTCGGGCGTTCGGCCTCTGGAGCCGGGCGCACCGGGATCAGGTCATCCGTGAAGTCCTCGTCTCGCACCGCGACAACCAGAACGTGTTGATTCGTAAGCATGCACCCGGAGTATCCGCCACGGAGACAATCGACGTCCGCAAGGTCGTCATCAACCCGCTGAAATATCCCATGAATTGATGCAAGGATTGAAGTAAGAATCGACGGAATCCCGACTGTTCGCCCACCACCGCGCCATCGCCCCCGACGGTACGGTCCGAGATTTTCGCCCCATGAACATTCCGCTAAAAGCGGTCACGAACGTTTCGTTACCGTCCGACCAAGATGCCACCGGCCGCACCTTGGGCGAAGAAGAAATCGCCCTCATCACGGAAGTGATTCGCTCCGGCACGC
>JANLRE010000655.1:0-1896 GCA_031368205.1 Fimbriiglobus sp.
CCAATCGAGCACCGTGTCCCAGGTTTTGAACCAGTGCAACGACTTCGCCATTTCTGCCCAAAACTCATCGGGTTCGTTTTCAGCCCACTGCCGTAACCAATCGGCTTCGGCGGCACTGGAAATGTGGGCAGCAGACGCAAACGCCTCGGACGGCGGGAAAACGCGGGTTTCTTTGAGGACGCTTGTGATGTTCGGGCTAGCAGATGCCATGATGCACCTTGGTTATGGCGTGTTCGGCAGGGAGTGGCCACCGTACAACAAAATCGGGAGATAGATGAAAGGGTAGATGGCACGCGGCCAAAGTGCAACGGGTTAGCTCGATGAACGGAGAATCTGATGGGCGATACGTTTCGGATTGCGCTAGTTCAGATGAAGTGCGACCCACAACCAGGGCCGAACCTGGACAAGGCGGAAGCAGCAATCCGTGAGGCAGCCAAGCAGGGTGCGCAGATCGTGTGCTTGCCGGAATTGTTTCTGGGGCCGTACTTTTGCCAAAAGGAAGACACGGCAACCTTCGATCTCGCCGAACCGATTCCGGGACCGTCGTCCGATCGCTTGGCTGCCGCCGCCAAGGCCAACGGCGTTGTGGTGATCGGGTCCATCTTTGAGAAGCGAATGCCGGGTGTTTACCACAACACGGCCACGGTTTACGACGCAGACGGCACGCTACTCGGACTGTACCGCAAGATGCACATTCCGGACGATCCGCTTTACTACGAGAAGTATTACTTCACCCCCGGCGATCTCGGGTGGAAGGTGTTTAACACGAAGTACGCCAAGGTTGGCACGCTAATCTGCTGGGACCAGTGGTATCCCGAAGCGGCGCGATTAACAGCGCTGCAAGGTGCGGAAGTCATCTTCTACCCGACCGCGATCGGCTGGCACCCCAAAGAAAAAGCCGAGTACGGCGACGCCCAGCAGTCCGCGTGGGAAACCAGTATGCGTGGTCACGCCATTGCCAACGGAACCTACATCGCGGGTGTGAACCGCATCGGCCACGAGTTGCCACCGGATGGCGACCGCAACGGCGGGATTGAATTCTGGGGCGGGTCGTTTGTGTCCGACCCGTTCGGGCGTGTGTTGCAGAAAGGCAGCGTTGACAAAGATGAAGTGATCGTCGTGGAATGCAACCGCAAGCTCATGGAAGACGTTCGGCGTAACTGGCCGTTCTTCCGGGACCGACGGATCGACTTTTACGGCGGCATCACGAAGCGAGTTGCGGACTGAAACGAACCCGCCGCAGAGTGATCTGCGGCGGGTTCATTTGTTATTGGTTCTTCTTCTCGTCTTTCTTCTCAGACTTTGGCGGAGGAGCCGGTGGCTTCATTGGTGCCGGTGGTGGCAGCGGTGGAGCGGGCTTGACCATCGGGATCGGGTTGTTGGCCGGCAACGGTGGAAGGTTACGAGTTGGCAACGCTGGCATCGGTGGCGGTGGCAACTTCACTTCCCTGTTCACCACGGGCTGAATCGGTGGAATCGACACTGGTGGCGTTACAATCATTGGCTTCGGTTGGATCGGGGGAAGCCCAAGCTTCGGTGGTTGCGGCATTGGTGGTAGCGGCATCGGAGGCTTCGCTTCTTGAACTGGCTTGGCTCCCGGTAGAGGAGGCGGCACAATGACCGGCGGAACAGGCTTCGCTCCTGTAACAGGTGTCGGCAATGGCAACGGTTGAACCGGAACCTGCGGTTTTGGATCGACTTTAGTCGATACGAGCGGCTGCGGAGGCACGATCGGCGTGAAAGGCTTGACTGGCTGAATCACCGCCGGGCTGATTCCAGTTGCGGGCTTAGGGGTCTCTTTCACAGCCGTTGGCACCATCGGGTTGATGGGTTTCGTGAGTTCCGTTGCAGGTGGGATGATATTCGGTGCGCGGTTCTTTAGTTCCGCAAGTTGGG
>JANLRE010000294.1:0-9108 GCA_031368205.1 Fimbriiglobus sp.
GTTTTTCAGTGCCGTTTTTAGCCCGCTCGCTTTCTCGTCGTTCGCGTCGTCGATGGTTTTGGAATCCACTTCCCCGAGGTCGTAGATGATGCCGAACGTGCCCACGATGACCTCGCGGGCGGGGAAGCTCGCAATCACCGCCATGCCGATTTTCCAATCCCAACCCAACGGGCGGAACACCGGCTCCAGCGTTTGGCCCGTCCGCCCGAGAACACTGTTTCGTTTCCATTCGCCATTGATGCGGTCTTTCTCTTGCTCCATCGCGTCCCGTTTCGCAACCAGTTCCTCGACGGGTTCGTTCTTCGCTTTCAGCACCACGATCTCGTCATCGAGCGTGCTGACTTGGGCCGTTTGGTTGGCAACCGCGTCGGGGTAGTTGCCACCTTTGCCATCGGACGTGGGGAAGTAAAGAGTCGCCCAGACGACGATCATCGACGCCAGAATCAGCGTCCCGGCGCGGCGAACGAACGCGGTCCCGGCATCGAGCATGCGCAGCAAAATGGTGCGAATCGAGGGGCGTTTATACGCCGGGAGTTCCATCACGAAAAGTGGCGTATCGCCTCGCAACAGCGTCCGCTTCAACAGCAGTGCGACCAGTGGTGCCGTGACAAAGCCGATGAGATACATGCCGAACAACGTCAGGCCCGGCAGCCACCACGGGAAGCCGTCTTTCAAAAACGCCCCGATAAACAGGGCATACACTGGCAATCGTGCCGAGCAACTCATGAGCGGCGCGACCATGATTGTCGCCAGCCGATCGCGGCGATTTTCAATCACGCGGGTGGCCATGATCCCCGGCACCGCACACGCGACCGACGACAACAACGGGATAAACGACTTCCCGTTCAGCCCGCACCGGCTCATGATTTTGTCCATCAAGAACGCGGCCCGCGACATGTACCCGCAATCTTCCAGCACCGCGATGAAGCCGAATAGAATCACAATTTGCGGGAGGAAAACCAGCACGCTGCCGACGCCTTTGATAATCCCGTCCACGATCAACGCTTGCAGCGGACCGGCCGGCATGTGATTGGTCACGGCTTCGGAGGCCAGGTTTCGCAACGTGTCGATGAGGTCCATCATCGGCTAGGCCCAGACGAATATCGACTGGAACACGGCGAACATGACCGCCAAAAAGATCAACGTGCCCCACACTTTGTGCGTGAGGATACGATCAATTCGATCGCTCCAGGTAATCGGTTTGTTGGTCGGTTTCGTGACGGCCTTCGCCACGGCTTGCCGGATCCAGCCGTACCGGGTTTTCGCTTCGACACCTGGCACCGAACACCCTTCGTTGGCAAGACGTTCGCGGGCGGCTTGAACATCCTGTTTCAAACCGGAACCGTGTTTGGCAACAAGCCATTGCTCCGCATACCCGTCGATGTCGAACAACAACCGCCGCGCCAGAAACGGCGGCAGTTCGGCGCCGTACTGCTCGGAAAATATCGCTGCCTCTCGAACGACGGCATCCGGTAACGGCGGCGCAAGCGGAGCGGCAGTCCCCACGCTGCGGGCTAACTCGTCCTTCAGCGTCGCCAAGCCGATGCCCTGATTCGCTTGAACCGCAACAACGGGTAGCCCCACCTGCTTGGCGAGCAACGCCAAATCGAGCTTCACGCCTTGGTTTGCCGCGACATCGACCATGTTCACGGCAAGAACGACCGGCACGCCGAGTTCCATGAGTTGCGTGGTCAGGTAGAGATGGCGTTCCAAATTGGAGGCGTCAACAATCGACAAAATCAGATCGGGCTTCGACTCGTCGGCACGCCGACCTAGTAGCAAATCGACCGCCACCATTTCGTCCGGGCTTCGCGGGGCCAGGCTGTAGGTTCCGGGGAGGTCAATCAGTTCAAATTCCATCGTACCATGAACGAACCGGCCCTTCTTCATCTCGACCGTGACGCCAGGATAGTTACCCACTTGCTGACGGAGGCCGGAAAGAGCATTAAATAAGGTCGATTTCCCGGTGTTCGGGTTCCCCACCATCGCCACTTTGACCTTTAATAACGACATGATGTTCTCAGCGGAGAGGGCCGCGACTAGCCCAGAAAATTAACCACGGAAGACGCAGAATACGCAGAAAAGAAATCCATCAGTGTTGGAAATTGAATCCTTCGGCACTCATTGAATTCACACTCATTATGATTTCTTCCGTGCTTTCCGTGTCTTCCGTGGTGAAATGTCTTAATTAGGTTCGATCAGTTCCACGGTAATAAACGCCGCTTCCCGTTTGCGTAAACTGAGCCGGGTGTTTCCGACGCGGATCTCCACTGGGTCACCAAGCGGGGCAAACGTAATCAGTTCGATCGTTTCGCCCTCGTACAAACCCAGTTCGTACAGCCGTTGCACCAGTGCCGGTTCACCGGCGAGTGACAGGACACGCGCTTGCTGGTTTGGCTGAAGTTGATCGAGTGTCAGCATTTTTGTGACAAAACGGGGCGAACGAGAATCTGGGCACAATCGTTGCCACGAACGCAGAGTTTGCAGTTCGCTACTTGGAGTAGGCACGGCGAACCGGGTTGCAGAACTTGGAGCCGACAACCCTGACGAATGCCCAACTCGGCGAGTCGGCCAACCCAACTGGGGTCGCCGCTCACCTCGGCCACATCGGCCCATTCACCAGTCTGCAATAAATCGAGCGGTACCAACATGAAGGCTCTCCCGAGCCACAGGCAAGCTTGTTGAGATTGCGTCTCATTAGCAGTGTATGCTAATCACGGAGCACGGTCAAGCATTTCGCCGGTTTTTACCCGGATGATTTTGTCGCTCTTTCAGTCAGGTAGGCGGCAAGTCCTTCCTGCCAGGCGCGTGAAGGGATGATTTCGTGTTCGGCGAGCTTCAAATTGGCCAGCACGCTGTATGTCGGACGGCGTGCCTTGGCGTTAAACTGTTCGCTGGTAATGGGTGACAGGTCTGCGGATATGTTGGACCAGCGGAAAATCGCTTCAGCCAATTCGTACCATGTGCAACTGCCTGCGTTGGTCGCGTGAAAAAGTCCCCGTTCCGACCGGGCAATCAATTGCGCCGTGACATCTGCGAGATCGACGGTGTAGGTCGGGGTGCAGAATTGGTCGTTGACCACGCGAAGTGGTTTCCCCTGCCCCGCCACCCGCAACATCGTTTCGACGAAGTTGCCGCCCTTCCCGCCACTGCCCCACACGCCATAGAGACCACACGTCCGAATCACGAGGTGTTGCGGACAAATGGATCGGACGAGATATTCCCCGGCAAGCTTGCTCAGGCCGTAGATACTAACCGGGCCGGGCACATCGTTCTCCGTGAGCGGAGTTCGGTGATTGGTGTCGAGACCGAACACGTAGTCCGTGCTGAAGTGAACCAAGTACACACCGGCATCGCGGCAGGCTTCGGCCAGTGCGCGAACGCCCCAGGCGTTGACCCGGAACGCAGCATCGGGGTCGGTCTCGGCTTGATCGACGAAGTTGTACGCGGCGCAATTGATGAAGACATCCGGGCGATTGGAAGCAAAATGCGACGCGATTGTCTCGGGTTTTTCCAAATCCAGATCGGCACGCGACAACGGCAACACGTCCCCGGAGAGACGCGGGCAAAGGTCACGGCCCAATTGACCTTGGGCACCGAGGACGGCGATTTTCATAGCGTTGTCCCACAAATGAAAGACCCGACGGCAACGGCCCGTCGGGTTTGGAATTCTCGCTCAACTGAAGCTGGTTACTTCTTGACCGGAATGAACGACGTGTCCGCCGTGTCGAGTTCCGTCTTTTGGTCCTGGTAGAGCTTCACCTTGGCGTCGGCGGTGCCGATCGTCACGTCGATCTCGCCTTCCATGATGACGTTGAAGCGGACTTCTTGCACGCGGCCGGTTTTTGCGTTGTACAGCATGTAACCTTGCTTCACTTCCTTGGTGCCGATCGTGCCGGCTTTGATACGGAACGGCAGGTTGTCGGTCCCCGCAACGGGTGGCTTGTACGTGAGGGTTGGCTTCACCTCGACGCGGTCGAGTTCCTTCTTGGCCGGATCAGTGTCTTTGCCCTTGGCGGTGTAGGTATAGGTCCGATCGTAGCTGCCGATTGGCCCGAGGGAGAGCGTACTCTTTTTCTCCCACGTTTCACCGACGGCTTTTTCGACGGGTGCCGTCAGACCAGCCGAGGGATCGGTCATTTCTTTGAGCGCTTCATCGCTAAGGATCACGTTGAGGATTTGTTCCATTTGCGGGTTGACGGACTTCAGCTTCTTGAGGGCTTCTTCACGGCCATCGACTTTCTCAACAACCATGCCCTTGCCCAAGGTCACGGTGAATTCCAGGCCAATGAGGTTGCGGAAGAACTCGGACAAACCAGGGTTCCCGGCGGCACCGGCTGGGTTGGCATCGGTCGAATCGTAGTCAATCGGTTGACCGGCGATGTCGAGTTTGAACTTCACGCCTTCGATGGTCTGCTTGACGACCCACTTGTCTTTATCTTGGCTAATCGGCGTCCATTTGAAGAAGAACGTCTGCTCGTGCTTCAAGGCCACGTCCGACCCGCCTTGCACTTTCATCGTCTGTTCGACTTTCGTCGTCAGCTTCTGGTAGAACGGCTTACCGGCCTCGAACTTGGTTTCATACCGCTGCTTGTCTTGGGCCATTGCAACAGACACGATCCCGAACATCAAAGCCATAACAACTACGAGACGAATACGCGGCACGACAATTCTCCTGCGGAAAGCCCGGACGGCAATTCAAAGTGTCAGTGTTGTATGCGACGCCCGGTTAGGGAGCAAGGGAGCCTGAACAAATCGCACCCGGAGAACTTCCCCTTTCCGCACGACCGTTCCACGCGGTATCTTCCTGCATGGGCTACGATTGCTCCCCTTCCAAACTGTTGATCGAATGCCCGGTTCGCCCCCAAACAAGCTGTCCTCACTCGCCCGCCGGTTACTGCCGGTGTTGTGGGTCATCATCGGTCTCGTGGCGATTGACGGCATCGTGGTGCTATTCCGCGATCGGTGGGAACGTCATTCTCCGGATGATTATGTGGAACGCATCCAAGGCTGTGCTGCCGATCCGCGCGACTTCGTCATCATCGGCGGATCACCCGTGAGTGAAGGCTTCGACCCGGACCTGATCGCCGGTGTGCGTTGGGGTAAAACGGTTCTGCAAAACGGCTACGCCGTGGGCTTACCCGGCGGCACCACGACTGATTTTTATTACGCACTCAAGCACAGTTGTCCGACGCCGCCGAAACTGGTGATTTATGGTCTCTCCTGCACGGACATGAACGACTCACGCAACGAACCGCACGGGGCTTACTCGATTCTGTCGTGGCGTGATTGGTTCGACTGTGTCCAAACGCGACCGGATGCACGCGGCTGGGTCACGCGGCGATTTCTCGAAGGGCAACTCCGTTGCGGGTGGGCGGTGTACCGCTACCGACACGGCATTCGGATGAGTCTCGCGGCCACGTTGGACGATCACTTCCCCGGTAGTTGCCCCGAAGCGGCCCGTGAAGTGCGCGACAACTTACGGTACTCGAACGCACTCCGGGATGGCCACGGCTACGCGCCGGCGCCGTGGTTCGTGAACGCCAATTATGCCCAGCGCAAAGCCACCAATGCCGGGATGGCCCCGTTCGACTTCCTGGACAAGTACCGCACGGGATCCCATCTGAAGTACCTCGATCGCCTTGCCGATTTGCAACCCGACTGGGACATGAAACTCGTCTTGGTCGATATGCCCGTGACCAAAGACCTGGAGACGAAATACCCGGCTGCGGTGGCGGAGTATCAAGACCGATTGCGCGAATTCGTCGCACGGCGAAAGGTGATTTTGTTGAGCGCGGACCGAGACCGATTGGGCCTGAACGACGCCGATTTCGCGGACGTAATTCACCTGAACGGTGGTGGTGCCAAGAAGCTGTCCCTGTGGTTACGCGGCCAATTGGAACACCTGCCGCACGCGGCTCCGACCCCAGGAGCCACGCCGTGATTTTTGCGAGCAAGGCGTTTTTCCTTTTCCTGCCGATCGTGCTGATTCTCTACCACGTCACAACGAAGCGGTCGCACAAATACCGCATCCTGCTCGTCGCAAGTTGGCTCTTCTACGCCTGGGTGCCGCCGCACTACTGGCCGGTGATTTTGCTGCTCACGGTGATTGATTACGTGGCCGGGTTGCAGATTGAACAGGCCACGAGTGAACACATCCGACGACGGTGGTTGACCGCCAGTGTTGTGTCAAACTTGGGCCTCCTGTTCGCGTTCAAGTACACCCCGTTCGTTTATGACAACGCGATGTCACTCGCTGAAATGCTCGGGTGGAGTGTTTCAGAATCGACCCTGAAGATTGCGTTACCGCTTGGGATCAGCTTCCACACGTTTCAGGGCATCAGTTACACCGTGGACGTGTACCGCAGGCAGATTCGGGCCGTTGAAAGCTTCGTCGATTACGCTCTGTTCGTGTCGTTTTTCCCCCAGTTAGCCGCAGGCCCGATCGTCCGGGCCGTGGAGTTTTTGCCGCAACTGGTGACCGTTCCGCCTGTCACTTGCCAACACGTCGCGGACGGGATTTGGTTGTTCGTGGGCGGCTTGGTGAAGAAGCTGCTCATCGCGGATCATCTGGATCAACTCTTCGTCGCGGACGTGTTTCACAACCCCACTGCTTACGCCGCCGTCACCCAGCGGTGGGCGGTCGTGGCCTGGGCGGTGCAAATTTACTGCGACTTTTCCGGGTACACGGACATGGCGCTCGGGTGTGCGAAGTGGTTCGGCTTGGAGTTGCCGCCGAATTTCCGCAACCCGTACCTCGCCACGAGCATCAGCGACTTCTGGCGCCGTTGGCACCTGTCCCTTTCGACCTGGTTACGCGACTATCTTTACTTCCCACTCGGCGGCAGCAAGGGAAGCCCACTCCGCACTTACGTCAACCTGTTCACCATCTTCGTCCTCTGCGGGCTGTGGCATGGTGCGGCTTGGAACTGGCTGGCGTATGGTGTGTGCAACGGCATCCTGATGTGCGCGCATCGTCTGTACGACCGGGCGTTGATGGGGATTCCGCTCGTTGACGCAATCCGTCACAGTCTGATTTGGAAAATCATCGCATGGCTCTGCACGACGTATCAGTTTCTCTTGTGCCTCATTCTGGTGCGGATGAATGATTGGTCGGGTGGCGTGGTGATGATGGAATCCATGTTGGGTTTCAGTTGCTCCTCCACGGCTCCAGCACCGTCTTCGTGGCATGAGTTTGGCGTTCCCCGAGTCGTGCCGCTTTTAATCGTCTGCGGCCTATTCGGGCACGCTATTGGATTGCTGCAAGAAGCGGGTGTGGCAATTTCGGTGCGAGTGCCCGAACCGTTACGAATGGTGGCCGCAGTGTGTGGGATCGCAGCGGTCGTGGTGCTTGCCCCTGGAGTCGCCAAGACGTTCATTTACATCCAGTTTTGATCGCTTTGCTAAACTAAACTCCGTCTCGATTCCGGTTCCTGCGGGGTTACTCATGACCCGATTTTTATGGCTCGGCCTTGTACTACTCATTTGCCTGCCGGTTGCGGTACTCGCCACCGGCGTGCATGTTTCGTGGCTAGACCGCATGGCTGGTGCTCCGCGATTATTGCCGTTGTCGTCGCTCGATCAAGAGATGGCGTGGCTGCACACCACCA
Source organism: Fimbriiglobus sp. (assembly GCA_031368205.1). GTDB lineage: Bacteria > Planctomycetota > Planctomycetia > Gemmatales > Gemmataceae > Fimbriiglobus. The sequence goes on from JANLRE010000294.1 coordinate 7,611, forward strand.
CCAACGGGACGACCTGGGAACGCTTCGTTTCCGGCTTTGTGCGGGCGCAAATGACCGTGCCGGGGTTGGAGGTCGATGACTCGAACGCCTTCAACGATTCGACCACCACGATACCCGAAGTGGTATTGTCCTTGCGCGGCCGAGAAGGCAAACTTCGCATCCGGTGGTACAAACTCACCGGCGAAGCCACAACCGATCACTGGATTCAGGCGCTGGCGAAACGCGAACGGCCACCGCTGGCCGTCATCGGCGGCGGGTCGAGTGATCGGGCCGTGGATTTAGCCCGCGCGTTGGATCGGCAAAAGGTTTGGCACGGTGACCGACCGCTAATGTTGCTGACCACCGCGACCGCCGACGAGTTGAAGCCGGAAGACTACGAGACGGACGAACCCAACGTCGCAAAAGTGCTTCGTCCAATGCGGAAGAATCTCATTGATGTCTACGACGATCGTTCGTTCCGCTTCTGTTTCACCAACCGGCAAATGGCGGAAGCGGTCCTTGATTTTGCCTGGCAATCGTCACGTCTCCATTCGGAACAACCCGGCTTGGTCGCCACAGCAGCGGTTGCGTCGGGGTTGCTGATGGCAGTCAAACCGACCCTTCCGGCAACCGCCACGCCGAAGGTTCTGAGCGTGGTGTGGAAAGACGACCCGTTTTCCACCGACCTCCACGAGCGATTCGGTGATGCTCTTCGGGGCAAAGCGCAACTGGAAACGTGGGAAGTCCATTACAGCATCGGGGGGTTCAGCACGCCCAACTTTTACGAAGCGAAGACGGCGGAAGCGATCCTCAGTTACTGCCGCGAAAACCCCGCACACCACACCGTCCTCGTGCTGCCCACGGTGACAACTCCGGCCCGGCGACTGTTGCGAACCATCATGGAATCGGAGCCACAACTCCGGGAACGGTTGGTCGTGGTGACGGGTGACGGCATTCCCGTGAATGCGTTTTATCGGGACGGCGAGTTCGCGTGGCCGATCCACGCCATGCCGGTTCCCGTGGTGTTGTTCACGCACCACAACCCCGTCGGCTGGGACACCCCGGACCAGAACCCGCAACCGCCAGCGGGTTATGAACTCTTGCCCCCCAACAGTACCGAAGATGTTTTGCACTTCGCCGAGATGGGGCGAGTTTTGGCAGAAGCGTGTTTTCCCGCACCGGAATCAACGGTGCGAACCGTGGGCGGCATCATTACCCGCTCTGATGACCTCATCACGCAATTTCGCAACCGTCGTCCTGCACTGTTCGACGACAACGGCGAACGGCTAGGTGGGACAGGGGAGTACGTCGTCGTGGTCAAGCCGTTGTCCGCCGAACCGAATCCTGCTGGCCGGCCACGGCCCGATGCGAAGTTGGAAGTTTACCGGCGACGGGCGGACAACGGTTGGGAACCAATCCGGACTTTGGAGATCGAACAACGCCGGGGAAAATCGGCGTTCGCACCGATGCTGCCACGCCAGCCCGATGACCGCACGGCTGCCCCACCGATCCTCGGGGG
>JANLRE010000695.1:0-1978 GCA_031368205.1 Fimbriiglobus sp.
CTGCCGCAAGACGGTCGCATTAAGATGCGGGTGCAGGGCCGCGAAATCGACGTGCGGGTGTCAATCATCCCGATGGTTCACGGCGAAGGCATCGTCATGCGGTTGCTGGACAAGGGCCGCATGGTGTTCAACCTGAAGAACATCGGCATGTCCCCGCACATCGACCACAAGTTCCGCCAACTGATTGACCGCCCGCACGGCATCGTGATTGTGACCGGTCCGACGGGGTCCGGGAAATCGACGACGCTGTATTCGGCACTCAACGAAGTCAAAGACGAATCCACGAAGATCATCACCGTCGAAGACCCGGTCGAGTACCAACAGCCCGGCATCTGCCAGATTCAAACGCACGCCAAGATCGGCCTGACGTTTGCCACCGCGTTGCGGTCCATCTTGCGGCACGACCCGGACATCATTCTGATCGGGGAAATGCGCGACAAGGAAACCTCCGAAGCGGCGATTCAGTCGTCCCTCACCGGGCACATGGTGTTCAGCACGCTGCACACGAACGACGCCCCGAGCGCCTTCACGCGGCTCATTGACATGGGCGTCGAGCCGTTCCTGGTCGCCTCCACGGTGGAAGGCATCATGGCCCAACGGCTCGTCCGGACCATCTGCCCGGATTGCAAAACGGTGTACGACCCCGACCACGAACTGCTACCGATCGACTTCCCCAAACGCACTGCAACCGGGGAACTGGTGCAACTGCATAAAGGCACCGGGTGCCGGTCCTGTCGGCAATCGGGCTACCGTGGGCGAACGGGCATCCACGAATTGCTCATCAACAGCGACGTGGTGCGTGAGCTAGTCGTGCAACGGGTGAACGCCAACGTCATCCGGCTCGAAGCCCTGAAATCCGGCATGATAACTCTGCGACAAGACGGCTGGACCAAAGTGCTAAACGGAGCCACCACCTTCGACGAAATCGGTCGCGTCACCGCCGGGGACATCAGTTAGTGGATAGTGGTTAGTGGATAGTGGTTAGTAAGCAACAACCACGAACCACGAACTCCTGACTCCTAACTCTTTGCCTCCTAACCTCTATCCACTGTCCACTAACCACTACGCACACATGCCTGACTTCTCCTACACCGCACTTGCCAAATCTGGACTCAAGAACACCGGGACGCTAACGGCGGCCACGGAGCGGGAAGTGGCCGCGATGCTGGACGCCAAGGGGCTGTTCCCGATCCAGATTTCGGCGGCCCGCGATGCGGGTTCGTCGCGCTTCAGCAGTCGTGGGGTAGGTGGCAAGCATCTGGTGACCTTCTTCGGCCAACTCGCAGACTTGCTCCATGCGGGTGTACCGTTGATGCGGTCGCTGGAGTTGCTCGAACGCCAAAGCCCGAACGTTCGCTTACAAGGTGTGTTGCGCGAGGTACGGTTGAAGGTGGCGGACGGCACCGGGTTGGCTCAGGCGATGGCATTGCACCCGCGAGTGTTCAACGAACTCGCGGTTAGCATGGTCCGGGCGGGACAAGAAGGCGGGTTTCTGGAGGACGTGCTCAAACGCATCGCCGTGTTCGTTGAACGGGAGCAGGACCTTAAAGCCAAGGTCATCGGTTCGTTGGCTTACCCCGCGTTCCTGGGGGTGGCGGGGTTCTTGGTCGTGAACATCCTGGTGATCTTCTTCGTGCCGCAATTTGAAGAAATCTTCACCAAGATGAAGGCCGCAGGGAGTCTACCGCTCATCACTCAATGGCTGCTAGCGGTCAGCCACTTCATGCAGTCGTGGATGGGTGCTCTGTCCGCAATCGGCATCGTCACCGCGATCATCTTTTTTATCCGCTGGACACGGGGGTCCGGCCGGATGTGGGCGGACCGAATGCGGATTCGCCTGCCGCTGTTCGGCAGTGTCTTTTTGAGCCTGTCACTGGCCCGATTCACCCGGATTCTCGGCACCATGATGCACAACGGCATCCCGATTCTGCGAGCGTTGGCCATTGCGAAGGACTCCACGGGTAACAAGGTTTTGTCC
>JANLRE010000702.1:0-10508 GCA_031368205.1 Fimbriiglobus sp.
ACGCAGCCGGTTCGCCTGATCCAAAATCCCTGCGGAACGCCGTTTCCCCCCTGAACCTTTTCGCGGCAGCGCGTATCATCCTTATGCACAGGCGTGCAGAATTCAGAGTTAGGTTCAGCTTCAGTACGACGACTGCGAACAGTGTGGGTTCGACTCCCACCCCCCCCTCCACTAGCCGGTAGCAACAGACCACGGCGGGGTAGCCCAACGGCAGAGGCATAGCAGCGCAACAGGCTCAGTTTGTCCACGTCAAACTATTAACCCCGCGCCGAGGTGTTCGATCGACGTCCGGCTTCCGACCAACGATTGCGAGTTCGAATCCCGTCCCCCAGGCTTCACCACGATCCAATAACTGGGGGTCGCCTAACGGTTAGGCAGTTGGTTTCAGTCTCAAAGCCGGCAACAGGTCACCGCGAACACCCAAGTCCCTGAGACGGCGCCGGAATCTGCACGGTCACAGACCACAGATTACCAACCCCGCCCCGGTAGGAGTGCCATCCTGCCGGGGCACTTTTTTTGGTACGACCCGTGCGGCTTGAACCCGACTAAATTCCCTGCCATTTGGATTCGCAATCCGAAACTCGACTCGCTCATTCGTGTCGTATGCTAAGCAACATGTTGAAGTTTAAGCAATCGCGATTCAGGGCAGTGCTATGGGCGTGACACGACTCTTGTTGGCGACTGCGGTCATCATGGCTCATAGTGGCGGCATTTTTGGGTTCAAACCACTGGGTGCCGTTCCGGCTGTACAGTCGTTTTACATGATCTCGGGCTTTTACATGGCCCTGATCCTGACGGAAAAGTATCGCGGCCCCGGCTCGTATCGGCTGTTTCTCACCAACCGTTTGTTACGGTTGTACCCGATGTATTGGGTGGTTGCGATCGCTTCGCTTGGAGTATGGTTGTTCGCAAGTGTCGCGTTTGGGAAGCCGGGTCCACTAGCAGCGAGTCACGATCTCAATTGGCCAGCCCACCTGTTCGTTCGTCTCACGGATGTCTTCATTGTCGGCCAAGACCTGACATTGTTTCTCGGGGTCGATTCCGACGGCGGCCTCTATTGGACCAAGAGCTTCCGGGCGACGCCACCGCCCTACGTGTGGCAATTTGTTCTGGTGCCGCCGGCTTGGTCGTTAAGTATCGAGATTCTGTTTTATCTCATCGCGCCGTTCTTGGTCCGTCGCTCCACGGCAATCATTGCCCTGATCGTGGCCGCTAGCTTGGGACTGCGTGGCTATATCTACTTCGGCCTGGACCTCAACACCGACCCGTGGATTTACCGCTTCTTTCCCACAGAGTTGGCGTTTTTCTTGGCCGGTTCCCTCGCCTACCGAGTCTATCGGTGGCTAATACCCCAACGGCCATCTCGAAGTGTGGCACTTGCGATTACCGCGTTCTACTTGCTGGTCACGCTCAGTTACCAGTTCCTACCCAACCCGGAGTTCCTGGGTCCATTCGGAAAGCTTTGGCCATTCCATGCACTGACCTGGCTCGTGATCCCGTGGATGTTCTTGACCAGTCAGCAGTCACGGGTTGATCGCTACATCGGCGAGTTGTCGTATCCACTTTATATTGTCCACTTCTGGGTTTTGTGGGTGATCCCGACCGGGTGGCGCTTCGTGGGGGTGCCATCGGAATCAGGCTGGGTGTCGCTGACCGTCTGGCTCGGCGCTGTGATTTGCGCGATTGGACTGCATCACCTAGTTGGCGTTCCACTTGAACGCTATCGGCAAGCCCGTGTCCGAGCCGCAGCACGAAAGACAGTCACTGAGAATGACAAAGGTTAATTCGGCGCGGTGCGATGGGCGTATTGCTATCGACGTGCTTGCCACGCCGTTGGCTGAGAATCATGTCGGCATCGAACCGGCGAGGTCGGCGGGTTTGGAAGTCCCGAATCCAGGTCACGGTCTCGCGGCCAATACTATCCCAGTAGGCATAGTTGCGAATCGTGAACGGGACGTTGGTACCCCGTTCGAGGACCATGATCCGTCGGGTAGTGTCTCAGTTTGCCAGTAGATGCCCATAATTTCTGGTCGTTCTAAACTAAACTGAGACACTGCCGCCTTCTTGGAGCTTCTTGATGCGTTCCAGAATTGCGTTCTTCTTGTCGGTCGTGATGCAGCCGGAGTACAGAATTTGCGTCCACGTGCCGACGGGGACATCCTTCGTGAACAGTTCGGTTTGGGCGGGGTGATCCTTGGTCGCGTCGTACTTCACGATCACCGTCGGTTCTTTCGATGTTCGTAAACTCTCCGTCGATTTGCTGCGGAGCAAGCCGGAGTTCGCGTCGTGGCTCCATTCCTCCGCCGGGTCGGGCGTCGGCAGCTTCGAGATGAACGTTTCCAGGTCGTTCACCTGCTTGTCGAGGAACAACAGGAACGTCACCGGCACGTGCGGTAGCAGGGTTTTCCCGTCCACGACCACATCCGCCTTCGCCTGCTGGTTGCCGAGGTCTTGTGTGTAAATGAGGTTCCACAGTTCCGTCCATTTCCCGATCGCTTAGCGAATCAGGTCATCCGCCCGTTGCTGCACCCGCTGCGATTCCGCCGGTTGTTTCTGACCGTTGACTTCGTCGATCGGCCGGTACGTCCGTTCGCGGCCATTGAAGAGTTGATCCTTTTGGATGAGCTTGTACATCTCCGTGATCGCCTTCTCCGCTTCAGCTTTCCGCCCCGAGACAATCGCGTTGATCTGGTTCAGCTTCGGCATCGGAAATACTCCTGGGTTCGACCGTGTTGGATGATGCAAACCGGACAATGGGGATTAACATAGGGTTCGCGCCGCAGTAAAATCGAAGCGTTGGTGGAAATCGCCTGAGCGGAAGGTTGAATCACGTGATGTTCCGCATTCCCTTGGTGTTTACGCCACAGCCAGAGGGTGGTTACACCGTCACGTGTCCCGCACTGCCGGAGTTGTTGACGGAAGGTAACACCTTGGAAGAAGCCAACGCCAACATCCGCGACGCATTCGAGGCAGTCGCGGAACTGTACGCGGAACTAGGGCGGCGGATTTCTCCTGCGAGTTGCGAGTAGTCCGACCATTGGTTACAGTAATCGACAACACCAACGGGGGTTGTGATGAGTCCAGTGACAGAACAGATTTACCATTCCGCACTCACCTTAACCGATGATGAGCGGTTCGCGCTGATCGAAGCTCTTTTGGATGCGCAGGACAATCCTCCGACTCCAGAACTGGTCGGTGATGCTTATATTGCAGAACTGCGACGAAGATCGAATCAAACCGGCGAAGGTGTGTGGTCCAAATGGGAAGACGCGCGGCAGCGCGTTCATGCTCGTCTCGGAATCGAGGAATCCGGTGGCGACTGAACTGATTATCCACTACGAAGCAGTGGCAGAATACGAAATTGCACTCGCTTGGCATGTACACTTTCCATAATCAGCTTGTGAGCTTTATTTTCAGATATTTTTATGATTGAAAGTAGCCTTTCCGCTTCCAAGTGCAGTGGTGGGTGACGAACGACCTATTTGTAAGCTATAACCCGATAGGGAACGGTTTCACAATCGGCTTGATCTGCCGATTGATGGAACGAAAATATCGGTCGAGAGTTAAATTGACGATAGCATCTGATTGCCGTGTAGAGCGAAGGAAAATTTAGAACACTCGGCAGTAGATGTTAGGTGGACAGACAGCTTGAAACATCATCGAGATCCGAACTATGCACGATGGAACTGGCGATTCAAAAGGCCGCGAGGCGCAACGGAATAACAACTTCGGGGCGCTGCGATTGTGTTTTTCAGTGCTTGTTTTGTTTTCCCACAGTTACCCACTGACAGGTAACATAAAATCTGAACCACTGACGCTTTTTACCGCTGGTACTTTAGATTTCGGAGGCGTCTCCGTAGACGGCTTTTTCTTGATCAGTGGGTGCCTGATCACTCAAAGTTGGTCACGGTCTCGCTCCCCGGCTGATTTTATCATCCGCCGATTTCTGCGAATCTACCCTGGGTACTGGATCACCTTATTGTTCTCATTGATGATCGGGACGATTGCTTCAACACCCGATTCTTTGGTATATCTGAAAAACGTGTATTACCACAATGATCAATTATTAAGAGACATTCTATTTCTGGGTGGTGGCGTACAGGATCAGCCCCCAGTGTTCAAATCGAACCTTTTTCCCAATAGTGTGAACGGCTCACTTTGGACTTTACAGACTGAATTCCTGTGTTATGCCCTCACGCTTGTGTTGGGGGTATTTGGAATCGCAGGCGGAAAACGAGCCTCATTGATTAGTTTCACATTATGCTACGCGATTTTTGCATTGAATATAGTACATATTCCGGGTACCGAATACAAACTACTGTCCCGCTTTCTCACGTTTTTTTTCCTGGGAGCGGCTGTATCGAGTGGTGTGTTCGGCCCTCCACGCCTGACCGTGTTGTACTCTCTCATTTGTTGCGGACTCGTCGCGGCGGCCACGCAGTCGCGGACCACGACCGCCCTGGTCTACCCGTTTGTTTTCGCCTATTTGCTGTTTGGAATCGCTTACGCACGGTTCACACCAGGCGTGACGTTGTTTGCGAAACATGACATTTCATACGGCGTCTACTTGTACGCCTTCCCCGTCCAGCAAACCATCGTGCGTTTCCTGGGCACTTCCAATCCGGTGGAGCTGTTCCTGACGGCGTTACCCATTACGGCGGTCCTCGCCTACGCCAGTTGGCGGCTTGTGGAGCAGCCCATGTTGGCACTAGCAAAACGCTTTTCTGCAAACTCTCCATCAACGACCAGTAAAGCCTTGTTTCATTAGCATTTTTACAAATGTGAGCATCCTTGAAGTCTTGTGTACTTCGATGGGGCGAATTGATCGGAACTGAAACGGAAACAGAATCCCACAACCCGCTAGATACCCTCCCCATCGGTTCTTGCTTTTCACCCCGCGCCGCCGACGAAGGGGTTGGTTGCGCGTTCGATGCCGATGGTTGTGGGTGGGCCGTGGCCGGGGAATACTTTGGTGTGGTGGGGTAGGGGCCAGAGTTTGGTGCGGATGCCGGTGGCGAGTTGGTCGAAGCTGCCGCCGGGGAAATCGGTGCGGCCGATGCTGCCTTGAAAGAGGACGTCGCCGCCTAGCACCATCATCGGCGTGGTTTCACGGACGAGATACACCACGTGCCCCGGTGAATGGCCGGGGATGTCGAACACGTCCAACTCAATCCCTGCGACCGTGAGTTGATCCCCTTCCACCACCAAGCGGTCGGCTGCCGGGCTGACCACAGGTATTCCATACGCCCCGCTCAAGTTCAACATTGGGTCCGTCAACATCTCCGCATCGTTCACGCCGATGATGATGGGCGCGTCCGGGAACGCCGCTTTCATTGCGGCGTTCCCGGCAATGTGGTCGATGTGGCCGTGCGTGAGGACAATCGCCGTGAGCGTCAGGTTGTGCTTGCGTAAAAGCTGCAAGATGCGCTCGGGGTCAAATCCCGGATCAATGACGAACGCCTCCGGACTGGATTCCCGCCAAAGCACGTATGAGTTTTGCGAGAACCGCTGCGACTCGACGACTTGAATTTGAATCGACACAGTGTCTCCTTGTCAACGAGGGCCAATTGGTGTTTGAAACGGATCGATTTCATATCCTTCCCAAGAAAATGCTATAGAAATGGGACAACACGGTGTCGAAAGACAAATCACGCGGGAGTACATGGGGCATGGCAACACCATCCGGGGAGCAACTGACTGCGAATCCGTTGAGACCCCAATTGAAGTCGGTCGTCTTCCTACCCCCCGGTCGCTGGCCAACGGTCGTTGTGCCGGTCGATTCTGACGACACGATCGACACTGCGGCTGTGCAGCGAATCCTGGGCGAACAGGGGATCCAAGTCACGACGATCAACCCGCATGAAAAACCGTGGAACCCGCTGGGCAACAGCAACCCGTACTATCGCGGTCTTGATGTGATCCGCGCCGTCAAAGTGCTACTCACCCAGCGAAAGGCCGACGCAATCGTGGTCGTTTTTGAAAGTGGCGGGGTGTTTTTGTTGTTGCTTCGGAGGCTGTTCTGGTTCAAGCCGAGAGTGATCCTGTGGGACGCCAGCGTCGGGAATCCGTGGCGGGTTGTCACATTCATTCAGCGTATTGTACTCAAGCGGTTCGATGGCTTGATGATGCTCACCACACGACAATTGGACGCACTTCGTAGTCGGCATACAGTCCGGGGACCGCTCCTGCATCTTGGCTACAATGTCGATGAGATGTTTTTTCATCCCCGGCACAATATCGAGGGAGACTTCATATTGTCAGTAGGAGATGATCGATCGCGTGATTATGAAACACTCTGGAAATCCCTACAATCTTTATCGCTGAAAGTGAAACTCAAAACCCGTTGGAGGCCGGTTGACACTGATTTGGTCTTATATCAACATGTTGAGTTTCTATCCGGTCGATTGAGCGATCGTGAATTCCGGGGGTTGTATGCGGCCGCTCAATTTGTTGTATTGCCATTACACGACGTGGAATCTGCTGGTGGTATTACGGCCTTATTTGAAGCGATGGCTATGGGCAAAGCCGTCATCGTGACCGCGTCTGGCATCAGCAACGATTTCGTTACCGATGGGTTCAACGCAGTTGTCGTACCCCGAAACGATGCCACGGCATTGACGAATGCGATTCAGATGTTACACACCAATCCTCGCCAGTGCGAATCCCTCGGTCGCAACGCACGACTGACAATCGAAGAGAGATTCTCCACACGAATCTTAGTCGAGAAAATGACAACCTTCATTGTCAATGTCATCAGTCCACGTGGAAGCGTCACGCAATAAGCAACGACAATTGATACTGTGAACACGCTGAATTCTGGCACCTATTGATCGGGATAACCAACAATGGATCGCGCGACAACTCCGAACACAACGAACGCACCTCTGGCACCCGCTTCAATGCGGCCGGAGGAGTACCAGCGATTGCGTGAAGTGTTGCTTGATGTTCGCCCACAGCAGACACTGGAAATCGGCATGGCGAACGGTGGAAGTACGATTGCGATCTGCACAATCCTGCGTGAGTTAGGTCACGGTCGGCATACGGCGATCGACCCGTTTCAAACTGCCGTAGAGGGCTGGAACGGCCAAGGTGTGGAGGCCGTCCGCCAAGCGGGGCACGCCGACCAGTATGAGTTAATTGAAGACTTCGATTACATCGCGTTGCCAAAACTGATCCAGCAAAAACGTCGCTTCGATTTCATCTTGATCGACGGCTGGCATTCCTTCGACTACACGTTGATGAACTTATTCTTTGCAGACCTCTTGCTTCGCGTCGGCGGCGTAGTGGCGGTGCATGATACTGGATTGCCGGGGGTGAATAAAGCGTGCCGATTCTTGGAAACCCACAAACCCTACGAGCGAATCGGGCCTCCGATCTCGGTCGAGTTAACCAGCATTACTAGGAAGTTAGCACGTCGATTGTCACAACTCATCGCGGGTCCAACCCGAATGAAAGAAGCCAAGAGCCGACGCGAAGAGTGGTACAGCCTAGGGGCGTATCGAAAGCGGGAAGACCATCAGGTTGGAAATGTGTTCTTTGCCCCGTTCTGAAATGCACCCGACACAAATTTTCCCTCATGGCATGTAAGATGCAGAAATTATAGCGGTAATATCGGTTACGGACACGATTCCGCTGCGGTCTCTTGTCTTGTGGGGTACAATGGTTCAGCAATGAGGTGAGAACCGAGTTCCTTGGATAATAAATAAACTGGGCTTGACACTAGGTTTCATGGCGAATTATGCTCTGTCAACCTCAAGACAAGTGGCTTTGAATTCGTAAGCCCTAAACTCACGCATTTATCACAACTTACAGTGATCGCGTTTCGGGAACATTGATTTGCGTCGAACATCAGGAAGAAACGCGGCTCCGGCCGCCGGCGGTTGCGAGCCATAACTCTCAACCCCGTCCAGGAGGGAAGAATTATGCTCGTATTGACCCGCAAACCCGGTGAACAAATTGTTGTTCAGGGTAACATCCGCATCACAGTCGTCAGCGTCGGCCCTGGCCGCGTTAAGATCGGCATTGAAGCCCCGCCTGATGTCCAAATCGACCGCCAAGAAATCCACGACAAGAAGTGTCACGAAGACGTGGTGAGCTTGACCCCGCCAAAGGACGAGTCCCAGCCCGTCAGCAGCGATACCAAGGCGATGACACCCGCTCAACCATTGGTTTTACACAACCGAATTGCCGCCAAACTTCCCGACGCGCCACCCCGTCCCGCAGCCTACAAACGCAAACCACGGTAAGTGGAGACAATCCGTTCGCATTGTTGTGTTTGAGCTAAAACTGAGGTACGATGCACCTCAATAGACGGACTCAAATTGAGTGAGTAGGACAATGGAACGGGACAACTTTGAAAGCACGATTTTAGTACTGAAACGCCGGAAGCCGTTCGTGCCATTCACAATATCGATGGCAAATGGCGATCGACACGAAATCGACTATCCTGAAGCACTCGCTCTGCGGGGTGGCTTTGGGATGTTTGTCAGCCCTGGCGGAATCCCTGTTTTCCTCGACCACGAGGGCGTGACCCAAGTTATCGGTGACCTCACAGAGAATTCGTCAACATAGCACTTCGTAGCAGAACTCTCACTACTTTGCCCAGGGGTCGGTGTTATCATCTGATAGCACAACCCCTGTTTTTTTGGATTTGGCTCATGTTTCACCTATTCATTCCACTCTACGCACTTCTCCTAATCGGCGACCCGGTTCCCAAATCAGGGAAGGAAGCGTTACAACCTTTGCAAGCACTGGTCGGCAATTGGAAAGCCACTGGCACCCCCGAGGGGTCGCGCGCGGAAAAACAGCAGGGGTTCTGGACCGAGACAATTTCCTGTGCGTGGCAGTTTAAGGGTCAAGATGTCTGCTTGCAGTTCACGTTCGAGAAGGGAAAACACTTCACAAAAGCCGACTTACGATACTTGTCCGAATCGAAGACTTATGAACTGACCGCGATCACTTCGGAAAACGAAAAGCAGACGTTTGTGGGAACTTTGGCCGAAGGTAAGCAAAAAGAACAAGTCCTCACTCTCGATCGCACCACGAAGACCGAAACGCATCGCCTCGTGGTCACAATCCTCCACAGCAACCGATTTCTGTATCGTTTTGAGACAAAACCGCTCGACTTAACCAACTTCACGCGCAAATTCCAAGTCGGGGCGACGAAAGAAGGCGAGCCATTTGCGAGTGTCGGGAAAGGGAACGAGTGCATCGTCAGCGGGGGCCGAGGGACGATCCCGGTGACCCATGCTGGCAAAACTTACTACGTTTGTTGCACAGGATGTAAAGATGCCTTCAAAGAAGACCCCGTAACGTACATCAAAGAGTACGAAGCGAAGCTGAAAACGGGAAAGAAGTAAACCACGAATCACACGAATCAGATTTAGATAGTGATCAAAAGCGGAACGCAGATGCCGATCGGGTATTTGCTTTCAGATTTTATTCGTCCTATTCGTGTGATTCGTGGTGATAAGTTTTGTTCATCCCGTAAACAGTGCTTGCATCACTTGCCCACGGTTGAGTTGCACGGGGCGGTTGACGCGGTCGTGGACTTCGCTGGCAGGTTCTAAGCCGAGGGTGTGATAGATCGTTGCGCCGACATCGTCCGGGGAATACGGGGTTGTCGCGGGGTACGCGCCGATCTTGTCGGACTTGCCAATCACTTGGCCCCCGCGAACCCCAGCACCGGCGAACAGTCCGAAGAAGCAGGGAGCCCAGTGGTCCCGACCAATCTTGTTGTCTGCGTTTTGCGCAGAAAGTTTCGGCGTGCGGCCAAATTCCCCGAGCATCACCACCAGCGTGTCGTCGAGCATTCCGAGGCTGTCTAAATCGTCGAGCAACGCAGAGACGCCACGATCCAGTGGCGGGACGAGATCCCGTTTCAGGCGGTTGAAAATGTCGCCGTGGCTGTCCCAATTTTGCACGCGGCCCATGTTGGCTTGCACGATCGGCACCCCAGCCTGAATCAACCGGCGGGCCAACAACAGCGATTGCCCGAACGGGTGCCGCCCGTACCGATCGCGCATCGCCGGAGATTCGCGGTCAATCTCGAACGCTTGCCCCACTCGCCCCGACGTGAGCAGCGAGAACGCCCGGTCTTGCTGATCGGACATCCGCCGCCCTTCCATTGATTGCGACAGCCATTCTTGCCCGCGATTCACTTGATCGAGCAAGGCTTTGCGGTCATCAAGTTGATTCACATCGAGACCCGGCCCCGGCGACAGGTTCTCGACTTTGAAGTCCTTGGCGTTGGGATTTTGGTTGATCTGCCACGGGTCGTGACGCGGCCCGAGGAAGCCGCCGTGTTGGCCGGGCCACACGAGCGGGCCTTCCATCAAGAACGTCGGCACGTTCACGCCACTCGGCAACCCGTCGGCTTGCGGGCGGAGGTAGTTCAGCGCAGCCGAGTAAGCGGGCCAGTCGTCGCGGCTGGCGATTTTGTCGAAGAATGCACCGGGCTGTTTTTGCCCGGTCAGTACGTGGTGCGTGGCAACGAGGTGGTTGTTGTC
>JANLRE010000732.1:0-1214 GCA_031368205.1 Fimbriiglobus sp.
CCACCCGTGGCTACATCCCATGACCCCTACCGGGGCCACCAAGTCATGCAGAACGGAAAACAAATTTTACTGGTGTTTTCACCCGCTGGAATGCTCATGGGGTTTACTTAATCAACGTCCAGTGTTTGTAAAACACCGCGCGGAAGGGTGCCATAATCAGGCGGATTGCGGTCAGGATGCCGCTGAGTAGCCACGGGACCGGCGACGGGCGGAGGATGTCCACGAACAGGCAGTAGCGGACCGCGTCCGACTCGTTCACCGATTGGTGTTGTAAGGTGTCGTCGAAGATGAACAGCTTGTCCTCGCACCAACGGTGGGTGTGGTTCCCGACCCGGACGTAGACGTTGGGGTCGGTGATTTGATTCACGTTATAAAGCACCCGCAGCGTCACCCGGAGTGGCCCGAAGTGCTTGCCGGTGGATTGCTTCTTGTTGAAGATCGACACGCCAATGGTGCGGATGTACTTGTAGCGCTGGTGGTATTCCGGGATGTCCACGGACCCCGGCACGATCTTGCCGTACCACTGGAAGAAGATCATGCCGCGTTTCTTCTCGCCGAGTTTGGCTTCGAGTAACCCGACCAAGTCCCGCTTGTGGGCGGCGTCGATCAGCGCCTGAATCTCCGCTTGATGGCCGGCGGGCAAGTCCGTGAGCTTGTAAATGCCCCGATTCCAATACGGCAGCGAGATGAAATCCATCAGCAAGTTGAACGGCGACAGCAGCCACGTGAACACGCCGTTGCCCGCAAAGTAGCGGTCGATGTTCGCAATCGTCCGCCGCTGGTTCCGTATCACGTCCAACACCCCGCAGCAGACGTAGGCGAGCAACACCCACGGGATAAAGTACAGTGCCAACGCCAGCGGCACGATGCGCTTGACCGCCTTCTTCAAAAACCGAGTCACCCGAAACGGGTGAGCCTGAACAGGAACAGGAGTCGGAGCAAGGGTGGCTGGCATCAATCACCAGGAGTACAGGGCGAGTGAACTGGACAAAAAACGCAAGCTTGCAACTGAGATGTTGCCTCAATCCGCACGCCAATCTAGTCCACTCTTCTTGGATCAACAATCCCAAGTTACAAATAGAGTCGCTGCACGATAGCGGGTTTGGCGCTATGATCGCGGGATGAGCCACACCGATCGCCTCCGCCGTGTTCGACCGGCTGGTGGCCGACCTCGAACCCCGGCCCGAGCAGGCCGAGGTCCGGCGGAAGACCCG
>JANLRE010000796.1:0-1129 GCA_031368205.1 Fimbriiglobus sp.
CGTCGTACAAGGATTGTTCGTCGTCAAGTCGTTGTACCACGCCGAAATCGGGCCGCCTATCTTGCGGATGCGGAAAGAAGTGCGTGGTAGAATCGAATAACCGACTGGAGGTGCGTTCGATGACAATGGCTGCCGAGGTCGAATCCATTCCTGCCCAAACACTGGAAACAGTGGCGGCGCAGTCACCCGATTGGGAGACGCGGTTGGCCCCGATCCTGTTCGTCGTGTCGTTCGTGTTCTTGTTGCTGATGGGCGGGTTCATTCACCGGGCCAGTCAACCGGAAGTGACCGCGATCGAGTTGAACGTGATGGCGATTTCACTCGCCGTGTTGTGGCCTGTTTTTCTAGTGGATGCGGGCATCGCCTTTCTACGTCGCTCGCCGACGGTTTCGCTGAAAAAAGTCATCCTCCGCATCGTGCTTGTGGTCCTGATTCCCCCGATGCGCTTGGCATGGGTGCATCCGGTCACGAACCAAATTTGGTTGCCGCGAATGGGGTGGTTCGCGCCGGGTAAGGCCGTGCTGAAACGACTCGACCGGGCCTTCGGCGGGCCGATGTTGATCTTCGCGTTCTTGATCCTTCCGGTGCTGGCGATTGAATACCTCAAGCTGGAAGAAACGCTCAGGCACCCCGCGATGGCGCTGACACTTCACATTGCCACGGCACTCATCTGGGTGGCGTTCGCCGCCGAGTTTGCCATCAAGGTTTCGGTCGCGCCCAGTTCGTTGATGTACATGAAAGAGCGCTGGATTGACGTGGCAATTGTCCTACTACCAACGCTCGAATTTATCCTGACACACTGGGTCGAAGCCGCACCGTTAGCCCGCTTGCTGCGACTCGGGCGAGCCATCGGACCGCAACAGATCGGCCAGTTGGGTAAAGCTTACCGGCTACGCGGGCTGATGATGAAAGCGTGGCAAGCGCTCATGCTGTTGGAAGCCGTCTCGCGCTTGCTGGGGAACACCCCCGAGAAACGGCTGCAACGCATCGAATCTCAGATCGCCGATTTGGAGGAGCAACTCCTCGAACTCCACAATGAAGCCATTGCATTACGAGAGCGACGACAGCCAGAAAGGAACGGATCATCGACCAATTTGCCATCAGCCAAATAACGACCCCAGGAAGCGAC
>JANLRE010000311.1:0-1852 GCA_031368205.1 Fimbriiglobus sp.
AACCGATCGCACACAAGTTGATGGGCGATTTGTTCCCGTGTACTGACCGAGCCGTCGTGGGCCTGAACCCGCTCCAAGTACGGAAGGAGTGTCTCGGGAAGTAGCAATCCACTACGCTCAATGAGCACAAGAAAGGTGTTCGGGAGTGTCAACGTAGACATAGAGAGTCTCGCAAAGGGCGAGCTGGGCGCAACTCCAATGTAGGTTAGGTTTTCGTAATAGGTGGGCGAAAACGGGAAGTTGTCGCTATTGAGGCACGGAACGAATTCCAACCCGGATAAACCATTGAACCACGGAACACACGGAAAACACGGAAGTTATCAAGATCACAGGGATCACGGAGTCAGCTTTCGACTGACCAGTCAAATACGTGACTCCTAATTCCCAATTCATTGCCAGAAATCATTTCCGTGCGTTCCGTGTATTCCGTGGTGAATACTCCGTGGTGAGTTGCATCAATTCCAGCGGGCGACTTCGCGGCGGGCTTCTTTCAGGAAATCTTGCACGACGGTGGCGTCCTCCGCGTCGGGGGCCATCGTCAGGTAGGTTTGCAAGTGGTCGATGGCTTTCCCCGGTTTGCCGGCGTGGACGAGGGTGACGCCCAAATCCCGGCGTTGCAGGGGGTCGGTCGGGGTCAGTTGAACGATGCGGTGGGTGACGCGAGCCGCCCGGTTGAAGTCCGGGGTTCGCAGGTAAATGCCTTTTAAGTTGTTCAACATCCGCAGCACGATGAAGCCGGGGGGCGATGCGGCAACCGTTTCTTCGGTCACCACGAACGGCTGCCCGGTGACCGCTTCGACGAGGGACGAACAGCCGTCCGCGTTCAGGAATTGCCCGCCGTGGTAGGGGTCGAAGAGTAATTCATTGTCGCCGTCAATCGCCTTGGCGACGAAGTGCCCCGGCAACCCGACGCCCACAATCGTCAGCCCGCACCGCTGCCCGACGGACATCGCCAACACGGACAACGTGAGCGGGATGCCGAGTTTGCGATCGAGCACGTCGTTGAAGTAACTGTTCTCCGCTTCGTAGTAGTTCGTCGCGTTGCCGGTGAACCCTTCGTCTTCAAACAAGAAGTGCGTCAACTCCGCCACCCGTTGTTCCAGCGTTCCCCGCATTCGCGGCATCAGTTCTTCGGCGTATTCATCCAGCATCGTCAGATAAGTCGGCACATCCAGATTGGGGTATTCCTCCGCAGCCAGATGCAACGCCACCGCCGCGAGATCGACTGCGGCGAACGGGTCTTCGGCAAGCTGAGCCAGGATGACATCAAGATTCATGCCCGGATTGTAACCGCGCCGCCCAAACAAAAAAGCCCACGACGCCCGCATCGTGAGCTTTGGTTGCGAAAAATTCATCAATCCACGTTCACGACTTCGCCACCAGCGGGGGTGACCATCGACCAGTACGTCGATTCAGAAATGCCTGGCGCCAGGGTCCGCACGCTGCCATCGAAAAGTGCGATCGTCAGCCCCGCACGGAAGGGCGTCGAGAGAATGTGCGGGTCCACGTCCTCGGGCCGTGGTGCGACTTGAAACGTCTTGCCAGGAACCGAAGCCCGCGTGGTGAACGTAACCGGGTCAGTCACTGGCATAACATCCTCCCACGCCTGATCCGCAAACGTCGCGCGGCGGTTCCCGTAGATCTCGTCATTCTTGAACGGCACAGTATAGTGTGTAAATAAATTCCACGTTTGCGCCTGTGCTGGTGTATACAAGCAACGGGCAAAGTACTTGTCACCAAAGGCGATCGTCTGGCTGCTCCCATCGGGGATGGACGCCATCAATCGGACCGAGCCGTCGAACGCAATCATGTTGAACCCGTAACTACATTTGCCATAGACATCGGAGAATGG
>JANLRE010000826.1:0-7696 GCA_031368205.1 Fimbriiglobus sp.
GCCAACCCCACGACCCCGGACACGGCCAACGCATACCAATCAATCGGTTGCCCCAACGTGGCCGCCCGGAAGTTCAAGATCGGGCCATACGCCGGGTTCAACGGCAACCACGTTTTTGCAGTCGGACTAAATGTATTAGCATCCAAATAGATACACGGCGTCGCAAACATCCAAAGTTGGACGCCGAATGTGAGCAAAAACCGGAAGTCGCGCTGGGCAACAATCAAGGCGGAGAGGAACATCCCAATACCGGACGCGGCGATTAACAATTGGAGAACGATGACAGGCAAGAGGAGACAATTCCAATCCGGGACCACGCCATAATAAAACATCATGAGTGTCAGCAATCCGCTTGCCATTCCGAGGTCGAACAAGGGCGCCCCGAGTGCCGAAAGTGGCACGATCACACGCGGGAAGTAGACTTTCGTAACCAACCGCTCGTTGGCGACAACACTTTGACCGCCCGCCGTCACCGAGTTGGAAAAGAATGTCCACGGCAGCACGCCGGCGAACACGAATAAGGCATAATGTTCAATATCTTTTCCGAGTCCACCCATCTTGCCCATGAACACAGCGAACACTAACATCGTCGCCAAGGGTTGGGCAAATGCCCACCCTAGCCCGAGTATTGTTTGCTTGTACCGAACCGAGATGTCACGGCGTGCCAGTAACAAAAGGAGTTCGCGGTACCGCCACAGTTCGGTCAGATCGACCAACTGCCACCGCGGTTTCAGGCCGATCTTGGTAACGGGTCGAACCCGCACAGGCAGGACAGACTCGCGCTCGTTCAGGCCCGGTTCGTTTTGCGACGGCAGAGTCACGCTGATATTGTCTTGACGCACGAGGTTATTGTCAGTTGTATTCATGCCGAACGATGTCACCGTGTAGAACGCTTTGGAGTTTCCGCTATCAACTATTGAATTCAGTACTAGTAGTAAATCCACAGAACCACGTTGACCACAAACCAACGTTGTTCACCGTAGTACACAATCGAGCAGAGATCGAGCCGGAATCGATTTGATTCCCTGAGTTGTGGTTACGATTTAACCGCCAAGCAGTCGCGGCAAGCGGGCAAGAAAACGTCCAGGAATCCGTTTATCGACTCGTCGTCCCGCGCGCCGGGGGTAGTGGGGACTCGTTGGATCACGTAAAACTTGTAGAGGTACGGGTTGGCTGCGTATTGGGTTCTCGGGGATACCGATGCGGTCCATCGGCCGGCGGTTCCCCACGCCCACACGATGCGGAGTGAATCGGGGTTCGGGTGGTCGCGGGTAAACAACCCTATCCAAGTCGCGTCGTCACCCGACGGCCGAGTGGCTTTGTCTTTGTTGACGTACCCACTTGCCGCGTAACAGACTTCAGGCGGGTGGGCGCCGACACTACCGGGGCGGCCACAGACCAGCAGGATTGATACTTCGGCGCGGTTGTACTTGTGGACATACCGTCGAGACAGATAACTGTTCACGTTCGCAATCGCAAGTTCTTGATCGCCCATCTCAAAGTCTGTGCCCTCCCAATCACCCAACACCAGTGGCAACTGACTGACTTTTTGGGACGCATCCAGTCGTTCGGTTGGGACGCCCCAACGATCCGTGAGGCGACCGTGGACGTAGGCACTCCCGGCCAGCAGTGCAGCCGCGATTAGTGGGATCAACAACTTGATTGCGGTCATTGCTATTTACCTAGCTCACAGTGGTTGCGTTGGTGTCATTGATTTCAACAGGTTTAGTAGCGATTGCGGGGCCGTGCGATTGGTAGTGGTAGCCGTAACCGTAAACGCGGTTCGGCGTGCCGTTGACAATCGCCCCAATGATCCGGATACCCAACCGGCGAAGTCGATCGGCGGCTTCCCGAATGAGCGGTGCCCGGCTGAAATCTTGCAGTGTCGCCAGAATCACGCCATCGACTTGTCGGGCCAAGTGAAGCGGGTCGGTCACGGGCAAAATCGGCGCGGAATCGACGACGACAATGTCGTACAGCGTCTGCAGTGATCGGATGGTGTTTCGATCCTGGGCCAACGCGGCCAGTGCGTAGTCGTCACACCGACCAGCCGTGATGACGGTCAATCCGGGTATCCGAGACGTTCGCAAAACATCGGGAAGCACCACTTCGCCCCGTAGTAGCTCGGCCAACCCGTCACCGTGCTCCACACCGACCAACATCGAGACGCCGGGTTTGCGCATGTCGCCGTCAACCAGTAGTGTCCGCATCCCGCCCCGCGCAAAGCTAACGGCAAGTTGAGCGGCAAACGAACTCTTCCCCTCGCCACTTTCCGCGCTCGTAATTAGCACCGAGCGGATACCCGTCAAGCCAGGGCCGTGGAGAAGGAATGTCCGAGTACAATCGACGGACTCGGCAAGGGCCGTCTGCCAGCGCGCACTTGCGGCACCGAGTGCCCGCCAGTTCGCTGAAGGGAATCGCGGAACAGTCCCCAGAATTGTGACACCACAACTCGTCCCGATTGCTTCAACTGAATCCAGCCGCTGCGTCCGATGCTCAAAGAAGCCGACGATGATGCACCCGAGCAAAAACGCCGCGATAGCACCGCCACAGGCAAATTGAATTTTCCGCGTGGTGAGATCGACTCGATCGACTGTTGCAGAATCATCGAGTTGCTTCACGCGGGCCGGCTGATCCGATTCCGCAACGAGTGTTGTGATTGCCGAGGCAACCTTTCTGTAATGCTCTTCCAAGATACTGAGATCAATTTTTTCCGCTTCGAGTTGTACTGTTGCCTTTTTGACGTTCACAACCGTAACGCTACGACTCTCAACATCTTTTGCGAGATATTGTTGAAATTCGGATTGATACTCAATTTGCTTGCGAATTGTCGCCAACTTATCTTGGGCATCACCAGAAACTTTAATGGCGTGGATCGCCAAATATTCCGTGCGTGCTCTGAGCCGAGCGGCTTTAATTAGAGGGTCCAATTCCGCGAGCTTCGCCTTGGCGTCGATGTAGGGGGGGAGAGTTTTAGCACCTTCTGTGCCTTTTTTTTCAATGTCCCGAATCACAGCGTCAGTGGCGAGTTGAACTTTGGTTAGCTCCGCAACTTCATAGTCCGCTTCCACGGCGGCATTGATTTCGGCTTGCGTCGGCGGTTTGTTAGCCGACGGCGCGCGTAACAGGATTTGCTCTTGGATCTTCAACGTCCGCAATTCCGATTCAAACCGATACAGTTCCTTTTTCGCCGACAGTAAATCTTCAGCCGCCAATCGCTGATAAATGACCGCATTGTCAGTGTTCGTTGAACCGAGTACTTCGCCATACTTTTCTAAATACGCTTGCTTGCGTTTGAGGCTTTCGAGGGCATTTCGTTTCAGAGCATCGAGCTTCTCTAGGCGGTCTTTTCGTGTCCTACTGGTATTGCCAAACACCTCATCGAGATACGCCGTCCGGACTGCGTTCACCACTTTAATTGCATCATCTGTGTTGGTATCACTCAGCGATATCCGGAGAATTTCGTTTCCGTAAGGGTAATCGACACGCAAATTCTTGGACAACCAATCGATCGGGTCCGCTTGAGCTTTCACCAATGGAAGTTGACCGATTTCCGGCACCAACAGTGCAACCGAAATCACCTTATCGCTTCTGATAAGCGCGATTTGGGTCATATTGTTTAACTGGGCGTCAGGGTGGGGAAAGAGGGTGCCTTCGGTGTTACTGTACATGAACAGGCTGGTCGTGACGTTCGGCTTCGGTGGGGGTAGAAACGCCCAGATTGCTGGACCCGTGACCACCGCCAAAATCAGCCCGATACCGACTGCCAGCCAAAGCCGCCGTCGGATTGCTAATAATAAGTGTAACGGCGAAAATCCCGGATCTTCGTGTTTGACTTCATTATTGGGGACAGCGAGTTGCAAATTGTCTTTTTGGGCAATCGGTATCATTCGAGACCATCCATCCCACGTTATGCGGTCAATCGTTCAGTTCCGGTCAATTTCGTTAGAATTAACGCTTGTGACCTTTCGAGGTCACGCCGGGTTGCTTCGGGAGAGGCATCCCTGAGCCGAACATCCCTTGAAGAACCTGCTCCCCTGCCAACGCAGTCGGGAATAGTTTAGCGAGCACCCAGAGTTCAGTACACAACATTGTTATGGCAATGGGCATCATCAACCACCCGGCCTGGTCGTGAAACCATCGGTTCGCAACGTCCGCTCCCCATAATTCCACGGCCACACCATTGGCTGTAATTCTGACAACATTCGCAAATACTGCAATAGCTGGAATCGTAAATAATACGAGTAGTTTGTCGATAATCGGTCGGTTCGCAATGATGAGCACTGCCGTGGCCAGAGCCAGGAACGTCAGCAACATTCCTAACCCACTGCACGCCTCGACCACGGCGACGCTGCCGCGTTCCAACAAAATCACATTGCCTTCCGCAATCGCTGGAAACCCGAATGTTTGCAGCGCCATTGTACTGAGGGTCGTCGCAATCCCGCGAAGTGGCGCGGACAGGGCAATTTCAATCTGGTACGGAAGTGGAATCATAAACACGAGAAATCCCACCGCCGGCCAGGACCATGCTAATGCCGCCCAGCCACCAACAAGGACGAACAAACCTGCGGCTGCCGGGATCAGGGCTAGTCCCGTAATGGTGTCCGAGGCCACCAACCCCCCTACGATGAAGATCACCCCTGCGAGAGCAATCAAGGGTAAGCCACCCCAAGAAAACCCTAGCTTCACGCCAGTCAGTCGGACCCGTCGAACGTACAAAATTGCGAAGGCAAATAGTGGAACCAAATAACCATGTGAGTAAAGTGGGTTACTCGCCCACTTGTTCGACATCTCCGACAACGCCGGCAAAAACGACCAGGCCGTCAGTGCCACTAATCCAACCGCAGACACAACAACAGCTACCGGCAGCGTTCCCGCCTTGGTTTCACTCTGATTCATCGTAGCTGCCTCGTAATCGTGACAAAGAACATTTTAGCCATCCCTGTTATCTGTGTGATTTCTTGAATACAACCGTAAATACATAATATATTGCGTCGTGTCTTACTCAATACAATTCAGACGGCATCAACACAGACCCTGTCACTACGAAAGTAACGTGATCTGAAATACTGTTTCGATTCAGGTGAGACATTAGTCCCACAATCGTCAGGTACACAACCAAATCGTGGAGTTCTTATTGAATGCAAATTATCGCGGATGGTTCCACGAAAATCCAGTAACTGATAAAAAATTGGCAAAGTTATTGCTACGTCGTAAGTCATTCAGATCCCGCATAAATCTATCATTCGCATGAATTACACCAAGATAGGACAAGTTGACATCATGTCAAGTTAACATCGCTATTTTTGTAAACAGTGGGTTGCAGCTAAAAAGCGTTGAGGGTCAAAAATAATGTTCGCCCCAGAGACGAAGAGGTCGCAGAGTCGTGGTTGCGAGGATGAGGATTTGACTGCGTGGGTGCTAACACTCGAATTTTAACATGACGGACAAGATGTTACAGACTGATCGGATTTGAATACTGTCTCTTCTATTGAACCTGTCAAAAGTCTTCTCGAACTGATTGTTATGCATATTAGTGGGCATGTCAGTGCCCACGAAAAGCCTCGAACAGGGTTGACAAAAACTACTACTCATGGTGCCAGACCCGATCTGACGCCCGACCACGGTGCCATGTGGCCGTACTGGCAACCGCTTACTGCGGATTGAATCACACCACGGACCAGAGCGCGAACAGGAACGGGTTGAACGTGTGGGTGCCGTCGGGGTAGAGGAAGGCGTCGGGGTTCACCGGGTCTTGATATTGCGGGCCGGTTGTGGAATCTATGGGTTGTGGCCCGATCGGGTCGGTGAAGGCGCTTCCCCGGATACTGAACACGACGGGAGCCGTCGCCCCGATCGCCGAGATCTGAACACGATACTCGCCGGGTGCCAGGAACCCCGTCACCCCGCTGAGGGTGTCGCCGGCTTGCCCGACCAGTGTGAAGACCACCTGCCCGGCGGCGTCGGTAATCGTCATTTGCAACGGCGTGCCGGTCGGCCCCGTGGCGGCCAGTGTGAACCCGAAGACTTGGGATTGTGCGATGTAAAGCGCCGAGGACAGTTGCCCGCCCACGGGGACGCTTCCCGTTGAGAACGTGCTGACGACAGTGGCTTTCGACCCGAACGTCACGTCGAGTTGATAGTTCCCGACAGTGCCGCCACCGACCCGGATGTAATAGTCGGTGTTAGCGCTGACGCCGACGGCTTGGACGGTGAACGTGCCGTTGCCGTTGGCCAGGATCGTGGCGGGGATGCGGACTTGGCGCGAATCGTACAACTCGATTCGTTCCTGGGCACCATTGGGTGCAACCGCCCGAACGATGGCCGTCAGCACCAGCGTCGCGTTGTTCTGGGTGCTGGGTGCCTTGATGTGATAGAAGTCCACGTCGGTCGCGGTCGAGATGCTCGCAGTGATCTTAAAGTTCGCGTTCGGGGCAAAGCCGGGCGTCGTGGTCAGCAGGGTCGCCGTTCCGATCGTGTCGTTCGTGTGGGCGTCGTCGTTGAAAATCGAACCGGACGGGTTTTGGAACAGTGTGCTAATGTCACGCGGGGCAAGCGTGTCATATGGCCCTTGCAGAACGGCGTCGAGCGAGAGTACGCTCGGTTGTAGCAACGCATCGAACGTGACGGCCAGGCCGTATCGACCGACCGCGAAGGTCGCCCCTGGTGCCGCTTCCACTTTGACGTAGTATTTCCCACCGGCAGACACCTGCGGCAGTGTCAGAGCAATCGTGTCTCCCTCGCTACCCGTTCCCGTGGCGGTGGCGATCACGTTGCCTTTCGTATCCGTCACGGACAGTTTCGGGGCCACCAAGCTCACGCCCGTCGTTTGAAGGCGGACGGTCATGGAACCGGAGTAGGTGTCGAGTACCGGCAGGTAGAACACGTCCACGTCGGTCGCGGTCGTCACGTCGCCGTAGATCACGAGCGGCGTGGACCCGTTGAACGAGCTGTCGTACTTGATCCGCGTCGAAGTCTGGATCGTGTTGTTGCCGGTCGCGCCCTCGTGGGAGTCGGCGGGACGTGCGCCGTACAGCGAACGGACCGCCGCAATGTCAGACGGACTCAGCGTCACGTTGTTGTTAAAGGTGTCGTACATCACCGAGGTCGGGATGGCGTTCGACGGGATGCCGAGCGCGTGGCCCACCTCGTGCAGCGCGACGCTGTACAGGGACTCGGGTGTGAATGTCGCGCGCGCGTTGAGGTAAATGTCGCCGGCGAGGGTGCCCGCCAGCGTCGGATCGGGCGGAATGGCGACGGCCAATTCGCTCGCCATCGGAACGGCGCCGAAGCGGATGTCGCCGAACCGCGAGTCGCCTTGCGTAGGCCCGTTCGTGCCGAACGGTTGCCCACTGTCAGTCGTGACGCCGACGTTCACGCCAGCGACTTCCGACCACGTTTGAATCGCGTGCAAGAGGACCGACCGCCAAGTTGCCCGTGGCATCTGGGCATCGAGCGTCGTGAACAGGTTACTCGGGGCGTTCAGCGCGGGCGTCCCGTCGGGCGCGAAGCTGACTGTCAAGTGCGTCGGATCGGCCCACGGTACGTTGAACTGCGCCGGTGTCACGCGGTCTTCCAGCGCATCCATCCGAAGCGTCGCGCGGGGCCGAAAACGATTGCCTTGCATCACTATCACCTCTGAACCCAGATAACGGTCGGGTGTAACCGGGGCGGATACAGATTTCGGTTATTTGTC